>JAOUEB010000170.1 GCA_029858925.1 Nitrospira sp. | reverse complement strand
CCTCTGCACAGTGTCATTCGGCATCCGCCGAGAGGTAGTCTGTCTCCTTGGGTCAAATTATGCCGCCTGTTGCAGCATGTCAATGGCGAACCGCGGCCTGCGTTGGGCCCGGCGAAAGAGCAGGGCTACTTCAGCAGATGATCGTTGATCAGCGCGGCCAATTCAGCGGGCTCGATCACCCCTTCGCGGGTCAGGAGCAATTTGCCGTGGGCGAAGAAGTGGGTGGTCGGATACGTCTCGAACGTGTGGGTCTTTTTGATCTCGCGACAGCGGCCCGGCACATGCATCTTGGCCTTGCCGACTTTGATGGATGGAAATTGCGCGGCGGCGGATTCCAGAATCGGATCGTAGGCTTTGCAGGGCTCACAGGTGGCCAGCCCATAGGACACGACGGCACCGGTGCTGTCGGTAAATTCCTTGTAGTTGGTGTCGCTGACGTCTTGAACTGTACCGGACATAGTAACAAGTGCTAAGTGCTGAGACCGGAAAGGATTTCTCTCCAATCTCAGCACTCAGCTCTCAGCACTTTCTAGCTCAGTTTTGCGAGCGCGCCGAGGATTTCGTTGTCCTCACGCGCCACCTTGATTTCCTGCACCTTCACGTAGGCCACCTTGCCGTTCTTGTCGATGATCACGGTCGCGCGCTTGGAGCAGTTGAGCGGCTCGAAGTAGAGACCGTAGGCCTTGGCCGTGGTCCGATGGACGTCGGATAAGAGACGATGCTTGAGGTCGAGTGAATCGGCCCAAGCCTTGTGCGAGAAGAAGCTGTCACAGCTGACGCCGAACAGTTCCGCGTTGGCCGATTGAAACTTGGGGAAGTCATCGGTCAAACACTTGTTCTCGCCCTGGCACACAGGGCTCCAGTCCAACGGGTAGAAGCAGAGCACGACGTTTTTCTTGCCCTTGAAGTCGCTCAACTTCACGTCCTGTTGATCCTGGTCCTTCAAGTTGAAGTCCGGTGCCGTATCACCCACTTTGATTTCTGCGGCTACATCGCTCATTCTAAGATCCTCCTTCGCATGGTTGAGAGTCCGGCCTGCTGTACAACACAGGTAATTTTGTACCGCGCCGCTTGAAAGCTTGTCAACGGCCCTGAAGGCCTACATGTTTCGATGTAAATCTATAAAGTATCGATCGAGAGAGCGGTTCACTAATGTTGAAGCTGGCGGAATCCTATCATGCGGCCTGTCGGAGCGGCGGTACGGTAGTTCACGATGCGCAGGGTGCGATCCAGCGCAGACAGGTGGATCGATGTCCCGACTTTAGGCGATTGGCCCATGCGCAGCAGCTCATGGGCCGCGGTGTTCAAGATCTCCTTGGCGATGCTCTCCGGCAGTCCTGTGTCTTGAAAGAGTTCAATCTCATCCAATCCAAACTTTGTCAGGCCCAGCGAGTAGAACCAGATTTGGCCGGGCCGAGCGGCCTCATCTTGCGCCACAGACAAGTGGTCTTCCATGAGAAAGGTCGTGAGCGCGCGATTCTGCCAATCCGATGGATTGAGATAGGCTTGCGTGGTCACGTCATAAGCGGTTCCCTGTGTCAGCAGCGTCAGGCAGCGGGCTAACCGGGCGCCGAACAGAACTGTGTCCGGCATGTCTCGCGGGGAGGCGAGAGAGGGCGCGATGGCGCCCATCAGGGGATGTTCCCAGGCCATTTGCTTCATGATCTCAGCGACGTGGCTTGCCGGCAAAGGCATCACCACATGGGCCGACCAGGGGCCGTGCGTCGCCTGCCAGGATTCGGGCGAGCCCGCTTCATGGCGAATGGATAATGGCCCGCCGTACTCGCGCTCGTACTGCATCACGAGTTCATCGGTGGACGGAGCAGCGCCGCGATAGCCGATGAAGTAGAGGGGCGGGCGCTTGGCCGACGGCTTGGGGGTCTTTTTGCGGATTCTCATCTCAGGGTCCGTATCTCGTTCCTCGTGAAGCGTATCTCGCAAGCGACGACGCTTCACGAACGACGTATCATTTGCCCGCTTTTTTGGCCTTGCGGCGGTCGTCCGGATTCAACAGCCGCTTGCGGAGGCGCAGGTTTTTGGGGGTGATTTCCACGAGTTCGTCGCCCCGAATGTATTCCAACGCGAATTCCAAGGTCATTTCACGCGGAGGCGTGAGCACCAAGGCTTCGTCGGAGCCGGAGGCCCGCATGTTCGAGAGGTGTTTTTCTTTGCACACGTTGACGTCCAGATCTTCATCGCGGCTGTTCTCTCCGACGACCATGCCTCGATAGACCTCCACACCGGGGCCGAGAAACAGCTCGCCGCGTTCCTGCACCATGAACAGCGCGTAGCCCGTGGTGGTGCCGTCTTCAAAGGCGCAAAGGGAGCCGTGGGCCGTGACAAGCAGATCCTGTTCGTGCGCCGCTTCGTAGGCCTTGAACACATGGTGCATGATGATCGTGCCGCGCGTTTTGGCCATGAGGATGTTCTTCAGCCCCATGATGCCGCGCGTGGGAATGTAGTATTCCAGGTGCATGTCGCCCACGCCGACGTCGGAATGGACCAGCTTCATGTGCCGCATTTCTCCACGGCGTTTGCCGATCTCTTCGATGACAGCGCCCTGGTAGGTTTCCGGCACTTGGATGGTCAGTTCTTCGTAGGGCTCCGTGACCTGGCCGCCGTCCCGATGGAGAATGACTTCCGGCTGCGACACTTGCAACTCGTAGCCTTCCCGCCGCATTTGTTCGATCAACACGCCAAGGTGCAATTCGCCTCGCCCTGCGACCAGAAAGCGGTCGGCGCTGTCGGTCTCGCTCACGCGGAGCGACACGTTCGTTTCGAGTTCTCTGAACAGCCGTTCGCGCAGGTGCCGCGACGTGAGGAACTTGCCTTCCCGTCCGGCAAAGGGGCTGTTGTTCACGGAGAAGGTCATCTGCACCGTCGGTTCGTCGATCGTGACGCGGGGCAGCGCGAGCGGCTGTTCGGCGTCGGCGATCGTATCGCCGATACTGACCTGATCGAGTCCCGCCACGGCGACGATTTCTCCCGCTTGAGCCTGTTCGATATCGGTCCGTTCAAGGCCCGAATAGACCGCCAGATCGGAGACTTTGCCGGGAATCTGTTCGCCGTTCTTGCCGAGCACCAGCACGTTCTGCCGCCGGGCGATCGAGCCGGATTGAATCTTGCCGATTCCCATCTTGCCCTTGTAGGAATCTTGCACGAGGGCCAGAACCAGGATTTGGAGCGGAGCCTCGGCGTTGATGGCCGGCGCGGGAATCTTCTCCAGGACCGTATCGAGCAGCGGCGCGATGGCGGTTCCCGGCTTGTTCGCGTCAAGCGAGGCGATCCCTTTGATGGCCGAGGTGTAGACGATGGGAAAATCGAGCTGATCGTCGGTGGCGCCCAGATGGACGAAGAGATCGAAGGTGCGGTTGACGACATCGTCGATCATGGCGTCCGGCCGGTCGATCTTGTTGATGACAACAATGGCTCTATGGCCAAGCGCCAAGGCCTTGCGCAGCACGAAGGTTGTCTGCGGCATCGGGCCTTCTTTGGCGTCGATCAGGAGCAGCACGCCGTCCACCATCCGAAGGGTCCGTTCGACTTCGCCGCCGAAGTCCGCGTGGCCCGGCGTATCGACGATATTGATCTTGACTCCGTTGTAGATGACGCTGGCGTTCTTGGCGCGGATCGTAATCCCGCGTTCGCGTTCTTGATCCATCGAATCCATGATCCGCTCACCCATATCGTCGATTTTTCGATGGACATGGGTTTGGCGGAGAACGGCGTCGACCAAGGTTGTTTTGCCATGGTCAACGTGGGCGATGATGGCGACGTTGCGGATATCCTCACGGCGGTCATGGGGTGCGTGTAATTGCGGCACGGTTGCTGTGTCCTTCTTGGCAAAAAAAAGACGCCCCGACAGTGAGGCGTCAGGGGAGAGTATACCCGACGCGCAGCCGCCGCACAAGCGCCAGGCTGGGTAAGATTTAAATGGCTTGATAGGGCGGTGGTATGGGTGACGGCCAAAGGCGTCGTGCGGTTATCGACGGCTCCAGAAGGCGGACTCTGCTGGCCTGGCTGCTGACACAGGCTCCGTCCTAACCAGCATGATTCATGAGCGCTTCTGCTGCAATCGCCGATCCGCTGCTTCGACAAGCCTTCGGTCGGCGGGCTCGCCCCTTGGTCCCTCGACGTACTGCACGAGTACGCTTCAGGCCCTCTGGACTCCGCGCGCCAGTCTCACGACGCGACTTGGCGATTTCGTCCCTCGACCCCTCGGCCTTGCTCGGGGTCGAGCCTGAGTGGGGCCGAAGGCTCGACTGTACTCGGGACTCTGAGCTTGTCGAATAGGCGACGAACCGTCATGAATAATGCGGGTTAGGGTAGGGCGTCAGTCTCCGCCACCGTACGCATACGGCGGAGAGAATTATTCGGCTTATCGGCCGAGAATTTGAATCGGCCGATAGGGGAGCGGCGAAGACCAAAACCATCTCTCGGCCCGATCTGCGTAGAAATCCGGCTGTAGCCGGATTTCTCTGGAACCATGCGAAAACTTGAGTTTTCGGGGGGTGCGTTGTAAGGTGTTTTGGCCGCTTTCGGAGACTCATCTCCCCCAGGAGCTGCAATCCAATGCCAGGCGATGATCGATTTATAGAGATTCAGCAACAGCCTCGCTCGCGCTGGCACTGGAGGAAGT
>JAOUEB010000003.1 GCA_029858925.1 Nitrospira sp. | reverse complement strand
ATCTTGTCTGTCGATAATAAGGGATCTCTTACTTAGTTTGGGAGGGAGCCGTTGGAGTCGCTCGGGTACTATCCGGTCGTACGAACGAGTGCAGAATCGGCCTGGCAGGTATTCCATCTTGCTCCACAATGCTTCGATCCATTGATCGCCGATCTGATGATGCCCGACATGTCCGGTGACCAATTAGCTCATCGATGGGAGCGGTTGAAACCGGATTTTTCTGTGATTCTCCGTGTCGGTTCGTCGCCGATGTTGACCGAGGAAAAGGTTCGACTGCGAGGAATCGCTGATGCCGTCCGTCCTCGTCGTTGATGATGAAGATCCGATACGCCGGCTCATCCGGGTGGTCCTGGAGCAGGTCGGCTATGTCGTTGAGGAGGCGAGCGGTGGGAAGGAGGGGCTGGAACGGTATCGGGCCAGTCCGACCGATGTCGTGATTATGGATATCTTGATGCCCGATCAGGATGGTCTGGAGAGCCTACGGACCCTTCGGCGAGAATTTCCCGCATCCCGCGTGATCGCGATGACCGGAGGCAGCGATATGATTGGCATCTTGAATTTCTTGGATGTTGCCAAGATGCTGGGCGCCTGCCGGACCATTCAGAAGCCGTTCGACGTCAATGCCCTGCTCGATATTGTGGCCACCGAAGTTGCTGCGTCTCCGATCCCCCCGCCTTCTTCACTTCATTGACATCGTGACATATCCCGGTCAGACTTAGCGTTCTATGCGGTTGGTCGGCGCACGATGATCATCCTGAACCTCATCCTGGGAACTCTGGTCACCACCATTGGGTTTTGGATTCTCCAGGGCACTGCCTCGCAGAGTGTCGTGGCGCTCTGGGCCGTCACCGTGGGGGCATTTCTGTGGTGGAGAGTTCGGTCCATCACGGAACTATGGGCGTGGGCGACTCTTTTGCTCGGCTTGGAAAGCTTTGCATGGCCGATACAGGTTATGATTCAGTTCAAGGCCGTCTCTGAAACGCCTTCCCAAGACGAGATGGAAACGATGCTCACGGCCGTCATACTGGGCCTGTTCTCTTCCGTATTCTGGATCGCATTTTCGTACGGCCTGTTCAAGCGGGCGTGGGGACCGTTTCCTGGCCCGGCGCGCGGTGCCTCCCCTGCGGGGGACTCCCCTCAACCGGCCAGCCGGAAAAAAAGCCGATAGACTCATCCCATGTCAACGGGATCTATATCGACGGTGAACTTGATCTGTCCCTTCCGATAGGCGCTCTCCAAGCTCTCGACCGATTCCTGTATCAGGCGGCAGAGACGAGCACGGTCGGTTCCTTTCACAAGAATCTGATACCGATGGTGCCCTTTCAACGACTTTCCCATTGTCGGCACAGGTCCCAACACTGTGAGCGATTCCTCTCCATCGAGAGAGCCCTCAAGACGACCCTTCCAGCGTGTGGCGGCCGTTTCAAGTTCTTGCCGGTCTTTTCCTGATACCGAAAGGGCTGCCAGGTGACAGAACGGTGGGTAGTTGAGCAGCCGCCGCGCCGCGAGTTCTTCATCGTAGAAGCGGCGCGGGTCTGCGGATAGGATTGCCTGCACGGCATGGTGCGAGGGAAGTCGCGTTTGCAAGACCACCAGGCCTCCTTCCGAGGCAGGGCGCGCGACACTCACGGCCTCGTCTAGAAGTTGATAGGTGCGTTCTGCAGCGCGAAAATCTGGAACATGCAATCCGGAATCAGCCTGAAGAATACCTACCAGTCCCCTGCGTGGGAGTGGTTCCCGCTGAAACAGCGCTTGTGTTCCGATTAGGATGTCCCATGTCCCTGACCGGACTCCTTCCCAGAGGTCGTGCGCAGCGGCTGCGCGATGAAGCCCGCTGCCATCCAGCCGTGCAATCTTAGCCGCGGGAAACAAGCGTCTGGCATCGAGTTCAACACGCTCAGTGCCGTCTCCGACGGAACTGAATCGAGCGGCCTTGCAGAGCGGACAGGATTGCGGCAAGATGTCGGCCTGTCCACAATATCGGCAGGAGAGGTGTCCTGCTTCGCGTGAGTAGGCAAGAGTGACCGCACAGGAGGGACAGCGTGGCATCCAGCCGCAGTCCCGGCAGACCAGTGTTGTCGCGTAGCCTTTTCGATTCAAGAAGAGCAGGATTCCCGCCTTGCGTTCCATGGATTCCTGCATTGCCGCCACGAGCTTCCGGCTGAACAGAGTCCCTCCCGGCTCGTAGCTGAGATCAACGAGCTCGATCGCCGGTCGGCGGGTCGGTTCCGGTGGAAGGACATGGGTTTCGGCGTTCGAATCGAATGCCGATTCAAGCGATGGATGCGCGGACGCGAGCACCACAAGCGCGCCTTCTCCTTGTGCCCTCATCCAGGCTACTTCTCGGGCGTGATAACGAGGTTCCTGGGGCTCCTTGAAGGCTGGATCTTCTTCTCTGTCCATCCAAATGAGTCCGATCGATGGAAGCGGAGTGAACACCGCTGAGCGAGTTCCAACGATGACCGACGGAGTCGCACCCTGCGCGTATTTCATGCCGTCCGAAACCGACGTCGCGGGAATAACAGTGACCGGAAGGTCCGTGAGGGTTGAAACGAGTCGTCCGAGCCATGCAGCCCTGGCAATCTCGCCGGCAAGAATGATGACTGACTTACCGACCGCATGTGCCTGTTCAATGGCCCTGGTGAGCCGGCTGACTCGATGTTCCCATGGAGCGCACAGGACGATCTTCCGTGCTTGGTTAGACCGAAGACAGTCGGCGACACGGGTGGTCCAGAGAGGATCTGGATCGGACGGCATGTCCGCAAGTAGAGCCTGATCGGCTCGTTCTCCTCGATCATCTTGCTGGGCGACCGGTTTCACACTCCGCTTGGGGGCCGCTGTCTTTATGACTGGTGAAGTCGTGGCGACCACCCAGGACAGCTGTTGGAGAGCCGTGACTGCCTTCCGACTGGTTCGATCGCGCGGCTTGAGGAGGGTGGATGCCAAGACTCCCCTTGATAATCGAGCGATGCGGTCCAGGATCTGCCGTAGATGGTCTGGACAGCTCCCGGAGGCGAGCGCCGAGCGTCCCTGATCGGTGATCATGTATCGTGTGGGCGAGGCGCGTTTCGCAGGAGTTTTCGATAGAACAAGCCGGAGACACTGGCCCCAGGGTGCGACATAGTATTCTGCAATGGCGCGTGAGAGTGTAAGCCGCGTGGACGAGAGATCGGGATCGTCGGTTCCGTCGGCCAGAGATCGGATTTCCTTGATATAGGCGGCCGCTATGCTTGTAGGGGGCTGATGGCTGAGCGAAATCACCGCTCCTTCGAGCATTGTGCGACCGAATGGGACAAGGACCCGCTGGCCTATTGTGAGCGTCTGCGCCAGCGCCGGAGGCACGGCATAGGTAAAGGCCTTGGCAATATGGCGGGGGACGATGACGTCAGCATAGAGGGTGTGGGTTGTATGATCAGGAAGGTTGCGTTCATCGAGAGACATGCGTCATTGTAGCAGCGCAGGAAAAGGGAGAACAGTGTAGCGGATGGCAGGCGGTTGTCGCGTGTGGTTCTCCAATCAGCGACGAGGCGCCATGGGTAATAACGAGAGCTAGAAATCTGGTGAGCCAGCCGGTTGTGGAGCATCTTGTTGGCCTGGATTCGATGAGGGAACAACGCGTGTGGGGCTATTCGAGGATATAGCCCCATCTCCATCCCCTGCCCATACAGGCGCCTGCGATGGTTGGTCGCCGACAGACTGCACAGTACTGCCCGAGTCAGGGCTATTCGAGGACGCAGTCCCATCTGCGTCAGAAGTCTGCGGTCGTTGGGCGCCGATCGATACAGTGCCGGAGTCCGATGCTGTGGAGACAGTGGGAGGAGCGCTGAGCTGGTTGTCGGTTCCTCGTGGCCGATCGCTCTCTTGTTTCTGCGCGTCGGACGTTGCGGCCTGAGGCTCGGTTTCCGGTTCGTAGAGCAGAATTTCCACGCGACGATTTTTCGCGCGGCCTTCCTCGTTGACATTGGTTGCAGCAGGCCTGCTGTCGCCGTAGCCCACGGAACTGACCCGTGTCGAGTCCAATCCGCCCTTTTCCACGAGATAGCGTAGAATGCCGCTCGCGCGGGCTTTTGATAGGTCCACATTGCTCGGATAGCGCGACTTCAGGGAAGGACCAATTTCCACATTGTCCGTATGGCCCTCCACCTGAATCAGTCTGGTATCGCCGCTGGTGCGCAGATGTTCGATCAGTTGGTCCAATACTTTGTAGCCTTCTGGTTTAAACGCTGCTTCGCCGGACTCATAGCGAAGGAAATTGGCCAAGTCGCCTAAGTTCATGCGGCTCTGTCCGGAAGCATCCTGCGTTTTCAACTTGCCCGAGACGAGATTGGCCAGAATGGGAGACGCCTCTTCTCCCTTTTCTATCGCGGCCTCCTTCGCAGCGATCGGCGCGATTTCCACCGGCTGAACGACCGGGGCGGAATATCCGACGAGCTTGAATCGATCTCCTTTGTAAATACGGGTGGTAGCTTTGATAACTCGCGCTGTCGCCGTGTGTTCTTCGGTGGACAAGACTTTGAGTTGGCCGATCTTTCTCACAGGCAACCCCGTGCTGTGGCGGTGGAGATCCAGGAGATCACCGGCGTTGAGCCCGTCCGCGCTTCCTCGGTCCACATACACCACATCAGATTGTGACACCAGGGTCATCGTCTTGTCGGCCTGGATCTCGACGATCATGCCACGAAGGTCGGCGGCATCCGATGTCAGGCGGACCCTCGCGCTTGCTTGTGGAACGGCAAATCGCATCACTGGATCCCCTGGAGAGATCTGTGCATAACTCGTCTCCACTTTTACGGTCGTGAGAGCATGATCGATGTCGATCACTCTTGCGACCGCCACGGGAAGAATGACAAAGCCAAGGTATTCTTGTGTCATCGGGTGGAAAACTTTTCGCGCCCGTTTGTAGACAGTGTAGAGATCACCGACTGCCACGTCTGTCGGGTTGTCGAGCTTGAGGTAGAGGACATCTGACCGTCCAAGGAGCATGCGATTGCCAGACGATTGGTTATCCCCGGTGATCAAATTCACGATGCCGTCATGCGGGGTTGTCTTCTGAATCCCGCCGCTCTTGAAAGTAATTGCTCCCTCACCATAACGAACCACGTCGATACTCTGGGCTTGTGCCGATCCTCGGTCAGGCGAAAGGCCGATCCCAATGGATAGGACAAGGATGAGAAGGGATGGTGTCAGAGTTTTCATAGAGGGGTTCCTTATGTAAGGCATGTGTGTCTTGCAAACCATAGCAAATCACGCTGTCTTGTCAAGAATTTGAGCGTTTGCGTCCTGATTTGACGGACAGTTTTCACGAGTGCTATGGTGACCTGTGTTGTCGGGGTAGCCTGCCAATGAAAAACGCTGTGACAGGGATGGTTGTATGAACGGACATCGTGATCAAAGACCAGCGATGTCCATCGGCGACCGGAGGAATAACCGGATTGAGACACAGATTCATCGGCGGCGAAAGGCCAAAGCCTCCGGTCCGATGGAGTCAGAATGGGATATGTCGCAACATCAGCCCCCTGGCCAGTTACGGATGGTTTCCGCACTGGCACAGGTTCGAAACCGGGATGTATCCGCCCCCATATTCTCATCATCCTCATTCTCCAAGAGCGTTCCTGGATCTGGCGATTTCTGACGGATACCGGTGCAAACACAATAGAGAAGTCAGCGCGTTGACCAATGCCCAATTCCTGCTTTCTTTAGGATCACATGGGAGTGATCAATCCCGCCTCGGTATTGCCGTAAGCCGTCTCATCTAGGGCTTTAGGGTCTGGTTCCATTAGGTCCTTTGTTCGCTTGCTATCCCTAGGAGCGAGGCTCTAAAATTTCCATTCTTCTTTGAAGGTCAATGCCTTGTGAGGTGAAGGCAATGGGCGATACGGATCTGCTTCTCGATTATTTAACCAAGTTCTTTCCGATCTTGCTCTTCATCTTCGTCGCGCTTGCGTTTGGAGTGCTGACATTGGTGATCAGCTATTTTGTCCAGCCCAGGTATCCGGAGCCTGAAAAATTGTCGACGTATGAGTGTGGTTCCGAACCATTTTCAGATGCCCGTATGCCGTTCCCGGTGCGGTACTACATCTTTGCGATGTTGTTCGTCATTTTTGACATTGAAGTGATCTTTCTCTATCCCTGGGCGGTGGTTTTCAGCAAGATCGGGGTGATCGGGTTGGTTGAAATGATGATTTTTATCGCGCTGTTTCTCGTGGCCTATGTGTATGCCTGGCGGAAAGGCGCGCTGGAGTGGGACTGAGGTTTCTATGGGACTGATCCAACTAGGGCGTCAGGATAAAGACGGGGCCCCCGATGTCATCACGGGCACCCTGGAAAAAGCCGTGAACTGGGCGAGAAAAGGTTCACTCTGGCCTATGACCTTTGGGCTTGCCTGCTGCGCCATCGAGATGATGGCGGCTGTCTCTTCACGGTACGATATGGACCGTTTCGGAGCCGGGGTATTTCGGGGCTCGCCGCGGCAGTCGGATTTGATGATCGTCGCAGGGACGGTGTGTCGCCGAATGGCGCCTGTCATCAGAAAGATCTATGACCAAATGCCGGAACCGAAATATGTCATTGCGATGGGGTCCTGCGCCACATCCGGAAATATCTACGACAGTTACAGTGTGGTGCAGGGAGTCGATCGGTTCGTCCCGGTCGATATTTATGTGCCCGGTTGTCCGCCGACCCCCGAAGCCCTCTTCGACGGCATTTTGAAGTTGCAAGAGCGAATTATGCAAAAGCGGGTGTTTGTCTCGCAGCCGAAAGAAATTAAAGCGAGCTTGAAAGTTTGACGGTACCCCGATGCATCAACTGGCAAGACGGATTGAGGAGTCATTCTCCGTAGGTTTTCTCGGCGCGATGGAGTGGCGCGGCGACGTGGCGGTAACGGTGACGCGGGACGCGTTGCATGAAGTCGCCAAATTTCTGCGCTATGAGCCGGGAATGGATTTCGATTACATCGTCCATGTGAGTTCCGTGGATTGGCCTGACGACGAGGAGCGATTCGAGGTCGTATGGGAATTCTACTCGATCCGAAAGCGACATCGTATCCGTCTCAAGACGCGAGTCCCTGAATCGGATTGTGTGGTCGACTCCCTGACGGATCTGTGGAAAGGCGCCGACTTCATGGAGCGTGAAGTCTACGACATGATGGGCATCCGGTTTCGGAATCACCCTGACCTGCGTCGGATTCTATTGCCGGATGACTTCACGGAAGGCTATCCGCTACGGAAAGATTTTCCGCTTCGCGGCAAAGGTTGGCGGGACACGTTTGAGTTTCTGGACGAAGTTCCGCGATAGGACGCACACCAGCATGGCATTCGAAGATCAGAGAACTACGGTCTACAAGGTCAATCCGGAGCATCCGGAAAGCGAGACGCTTCCGACGTTGCGAACCGAGGAGCTCTTGCTCAACTTGGGGCCTCAACATCCCAGCACACACGGGGTCCTCAAAGTGATTTTGGAATTGGAGGGGGAGCGGCTGGTGAAATCCACGCCGGTGCTTGGCTTTCTCCATCGTGGTGTTGAAAAGCTGGCCGAAGACGGCACCTATCACCAGTTTATTCCCCATACCGATCGGCTCGACTACGTCTGCGCGATGTATAACAATTTCGCCTATTGCCGCGCCGTGGAGAAGCTATTGGATCTCAAGGTCCCCGACCGCGCCGAGTATCTCAGAACGATCGTCGCGGAGGTTCAGCGCATCATCGGTCATCAGTTTTGGCTGGGGGCTCAGGCGCTCGACATCGGGGCCATGACCGTCTTTTTCTATTGTTTTCGAGACCGCGAAATCCTGCTCGATTGGTTTGATGAGTTGTGCGGAGCGCGGCTCACCACCAGTTGGTATCGCATCGGCGGGGTGGAGCGAGATCTGACCCCTGGGTTGATCGACAAGCTAAAGCAGTTCCTCGACTATTTTCCTCCGAAGATCACTGAATATCAGGTATTCCTGGAAAAGAACCGCATCTGGCTGGGGCGCACCAAGGGCGTGGCCGTCATTTCCGCCGAAGATGCCGTCAGTTTTGGGCTGAGCGGGCCAACCTTACGCGGCTCAGGCGTGGACTATGATCTTCGGAAATACGAGCCCTATAGCGCGTACCCCAAGTGCGAGTTCAGCGTACCGGTTGGAAAGAATGGTGATACGTACGACCGGTATTGGATCAGGGTCATGGAGCTGTACGAAAGTGTCAAAATCATTCGGCAGTGCCTTGAGCAAATGCAGGACGGCCCGGTCATGGCCGATGTCCCAAGCGTGACGTTGCCGCCAAAGTCGCGTGTCTTTACCAATTTGGAGTCGATGATTCAGCAGTTCAAACTGTTTTCTCAGGGGTTCCAGGCTCCTCCTGGAGAGATTTACTGCGGCACCGAGGCGCACAAGGGTGAACTGGGTTTTTACATCGTGAGCACAGGCGGAGGGAAGCCCTATCGACTGAAGATCCGCGCCCCATCGTTCATTCATATGGGTGCCTTCGATCACATGTCGAGAGGCTACATGATCTCCGACGCCTGCACCATCTTCGGGTCGTACGATGTCGTGATGGGGGAATGTGACCGGTAGGGAAATCGTGGATGATGAAGGTTCAATGTTGAGATGGAGAGAGCGCTCGTCATACCGACATGCACAACGCATCATTCATTAGTGAGGCACCATGGGACTGAAGCCGGCGACTAATCCCGACGTCGAGGCCGCGACGATTCAACTGACTATCGATGGGAAAACCGTCACGGCGAAGGACGGAGTGTCGTTGTACGACGTCATCTCGATGACGGGGAAAATCATCCCGGCCATGTGCTACCACTACACCTTCGACCCGTTCGGCTCTTGCGGTATGTGCCTCGTGATGCAAGAAGGGAAGAAGGCGCCTGTCCGGTCCTGCACCGCGAAGGCGGCGGCGGGGATGGTCGTCCGAACCGAAGGAGAAGACCTCTTCCTCGCCCGCAAAAAAGCTGTCGAGAAACACCTCTCGGTGCATCCCCTGGACTGTCCGGTCTGTGATGCGGACGGCCATTGTGAGCTTCAGGACATGGCATTCGAGCATGGCGTGACGAATCTTGCCAATGCCAAGCAGAAGTTCATTCCGGAAGATACGCGCAGCCCGGTGCTGGATTTCAACATGAACCGCTGCATCGCCTGCGCGGAGTGTATCAACGTCTGCAAGGACGTGCTGATGATCGATGCCCTGCAATTCATGAAGAAGGGCGGATTCAATCAAGTGGTGCCGAAGGGCGACGTCGCGCTTTCCTGTGAATTCTGCGGAGATTGTCTGGCGGTCTGCCCGGTCGGCGCCATTACGAACAAGTTCTCCAAGTATCTGTACAAACCCTGGCAGATGAAGAAGACGACCACGACCTGCAACTACTGCGGGGACGGCTGCCAGATGTATTTGGAAACGAAAGATGAGGAGGTGGTTCGCGTCACCTCGCCGCTGTCTTGGAAAAATAAGTGGGGAGACCGGTCTGAAACGGCCAAAGGCCACGGCGGGATTTGTGTGCGCGGGCGTTTCGGATTCGAGTATCTGGACGGCAAGACCCGTTTGCGGCAGCCGTTGGTCCGCGAGAGCAACCAGTTGGTCGAAAAGCCCTGGCTTGAGGCCATGCATTTGGTCGTAGACCGATTCACGGACATCAAGGACAAGTACGGCGCCGACGCCATCGCAGGCTTGATCACCGCACGATGCACCAACGAAGAGCTGTATCTGTTCCAGAAACTGATGCGGATAGGGTTCGGGAGCAATCATCTCGACAGTAGCGCCCGCTACGGCCATCTGAATTTCGTGCATGCCTCGAAACATGCTCTTGGGCTCGGACGGACGCCGAACGACTGGGAGGATCTCACGAAAGCCACGGCCATCCTTCTCATCGGTTCAAACATCACTGAAACGAACCCCCTGACGGCGGTGCGGATTAAAGAAGCGATTCGTGTCTACAGGGCCCAGGTGGTGACGCTGGATTCTGCTGTGACAAACATGGCCAAGCTGGCCTCCCACCCGTTTGTGATCAAGGCCGGTACGGAAGGACTAGTCATCCGTGGATTGGTCAAGGCGGCGATTGAGCAGGGCTTGGTGGACGACGAAGCAACCAAGAAGCATCCCCAGGCATTCGAAGCGCTCAAAGCCGCGCTCGCAGGCCTGTCGTTGGATGAAATCGCATCTCAAACCGGGCTGACGACGGAGGCCTTGAGGGACATTGCAGCGATTGTTGCGGAAGCGCCCCGCTCGATCATTATGTGCGCGGAAGGCATCGTCAGGAGGCCAAACGGCTACGATAATGTCTTGAAACTCATCGATTTGGCCTGGATTACCGGCAAGCTGGGCCGTCCCGGTTGCGGTGTGAATACCGTGACGGAGGAGCCGAACGAGCAGGGCGCTGTCGATATGGGCGCGGCGCCTGAGTTTTTGCCCGGGCAGGCAAGATTTGACGATGCGGCTCTGCGCGATCGATTTGCAAAGGCGTGGGACGCGTCGCTCCCGGCTGTTGGGACTGGGTCTCACCTCGTGGACATCCTCAACGGATGCAAGAATGGCCGTATCAAGGCATTGTATGTCCTTGGAGAAAATCCGCTGGCCACTCTGCCGGCTTCCATGGAGGTGCGGGCTGCGCTGGAACGGTTGGAGTTGCTCGTGGTCCAGGACCCGTTCCTGACTGAGACGGGGCGGCAGGCGCATGTCGTGCTGCCGGCCTGCACATACGCAGAGAAAGATGGAACGTTCACGAACTTCGAAGGCCGGGTCCTCCGAGTTCGTCAAGCGATGGATCCAATCGGGGAAAGCCTGCCGGATTGGCATATCATGACCTCCATGGCCAATGCGATGGGGTGCCAGTGGGAGTATCAATCGGTCAACGACATTCAAACCGAGATCATGAAGGTCTTGCCCGGATACTACAATCTGGGCCAGCCTCGCAAAGTGGTGCCAGCGCCGGATCGCTATTTGGGAAATGGGTATGCCGCCGAGGTGACTGCCCGCTATCGGACGATGCCTGATTCGAGCGACCGTGCGCGTCCGTTCTCATTGCAGATGGGTCAAGTACTCATGCATTCCGGCAAGATGTCGACAGAAGCCCCCGGTCTCATCATGATTGCGCCCAGCACAGGCAAGCTTCGGATGAATCTGCATGATATGGAACAGCTTGGTTTGCAGGATGGCACGAGAGTCCGTCTGACCTCCGATCTGGGGTCGCTCCAGCTCGGGGTCCAGCCCGACCAGTCCGTCGCTCCCGGGACCTGTTTCTTTCCGGAACACTTTAACGAACCGCCCGTGAAAGATTTGATGACCGTTTCAGTGGATGCCATGACCGGCGTCCCGTCTTTCAAGCAGACCTGGGTCAGTATTGAACGAGCGTAATCAGGTGTGTATGCTGCGC
This sequence comes from Nitrospira sp., assembly GCA_029858925.1. Lineage (GTDB taxonomy): Bacteria > Nitrospirota > Nitrospiria > Nitrospirales > Nitrospiraceae > Nitrospira_D. The sequence continues at coordinate 7,514 of JAOUEB010000003.1, read as the reverse complement.
CCGTCGGTTAAAGAGGAGAATTGAATGAGCGTCGCCGCGCTGACCAGGAAAATTCTGCATGCCGCGCTGTTCTATGAAATTGTGGACGCGATGAAGGTCACGTTTCGGCATATGTTCCATCAGCCGATCACGTTTCAATACCCGCGCGAAGAGCGGGCGATTCCGCATGCCCATAGGGGTGCCCTGGGATTGCTTCGATATGACGACGGTCGTGAGCGATGTGTCGGGTGCGATCTCTGTGAAGTCGCCTGTCCGTCGCATTGCATCAAGGTGATCAGCGCCGAGGATACGGCCCGCCCCCTTCAACGGTATGCGAGCGAGTTTTATATCGATGTGACGAAATGCGTCTTCTGCGGTTATTGCGTCGAAGCCTGCCCGGTTAATGCGCTGGCAATGACCAAGATGTACGAGTATTCCACCCATGACAAGCGGACTTTGCTGTTTGACAAGAAGCGGCTCTACGATATCGGCGAGCGCCACCTTGATGACGCGAAACAGTATCTGTATGCCCATAATCAGGAGAAAAATGTCGAGGAGAGCCGGGAGTATCGGTACTACTTTCCGCAGTCCGTACTCAAGTCCACTCAATCACCTCCCAAGCATCTGAGCTGAGTCGAAGACATGGTCGCCGTCTTTTTTGCGTATTTCGCATTGGTCAGTATTGCCGCCGGCGTTCTGACGGTGTCGCTGAAGAATCCCGTTCACTGCGGGCTCGCTTTGCTCGCGCTGTTGATGCACGTCTCCGGTCTCTTCGTCCTGCTCAATGCTGAGTTCCTGTGGGCCGTGCAGGTCATCGTCTATGCCGGCGCGATTCTGGTGCTGTACCTCTTCGTCCTCATGTTGCTCAATCTCAAGGCAGACGAGCGCTATTTTCATTCGTCGTACCTGTATTTCCTCGGCCCGGCTGTGGGGGGGGCGTGCTACGTGCTCGTGCTTCTGCTGAGGTCTCCGTATGGCGGCGTCAAGGGTGATGTTCCGGCCGCCGCCGTGCTGGAACACGGGGACACGTATGCGGTGGGCATCAAGATGTTCAGCGACCATCTGTTGCAGTTTGAAATCATCGGCGTCTTTCTGCTGGGCGCCATCATCGGCGCGATTGTCTTGGCCAAGACGCCGAAATCGATCGAAGACGTAACAGGCAAGAAGTGAGGGGTAATGGTTCCTCTTAGCGCATATGTGGCTGTGAGCGCGATCCTGTTCATCACAGGGCTGCTGGGGGTGTTGATCCGGCGCAATTTCATCATCGTGCTCATGTCCGTGGAAATTATGCTGAATGCCGCCAATATCAATCTGGTTGCGTTTTCGCATTATCTTGAGTCCCTGGCCGGGCAGCTCACGGCGCTGTTTATCATCGCCATTGCCGCTGGGGAGGCTGCCATCGGACTGGCCATCATTATCGTGGTGTTCCGCGGAAAGATTTCTACGAACGTAGACGAGATGAACGTCTTGAAGTGGTAACAGGATGGAGATGACCCAAAAGCGTGTCTGACTTAACCGATCTTCTCATCAAGCTGATTCCGATTTTCCCGCTCCTGGCCGTCATTTCCAACGGACTTCTGGGCAGCCGTTATTCGCATGACATGGCCCACCGGTTAGCGTGGGGATCGGTCGGCCTCTCCTTCCTCTGTGTCGTCGGCGTGTTCGCCGACATTCTTCGGACCGGAACGGCGCACGAAGTCATCGTCTATCAATGGATCTTCGGAGGCGATCTCACGATCAACCTGGCCTACTTGGTTGATCCCTTGACCTGCGTCATGTTGCTGGTGGTCACCGGAGTGGGTTTCCTCATTCACGTCTACTCGGTCGGCTACATGCATGGAGAAGCGGGCTTTACGCGCTTCTTTACCTACATGAACCTGTTCATGGTCTCCATGCTGCTTCTGGTGATGGGGAACAACTATGTGGTCCTGTTCATCGGCTGGGAAGGCGTCGGGCTCTGTTCCTATTTGCTCATCGGGTACTACTATGACAAGGTCTCGGCGGCCAAGGCGGCGACGAAGGCCTTTGTGGTCAATCGCATCGGCGACGCAGGGTTCTTAGTTGCGATCTTTCTGATCTTCGTCAATTTCAAGACCCTGGACTACACCAAGGTGTTTGCGCAGGTCGGCCAGCTTTCGACCGAAATGGCAACCGCTATTGCGCTCTGTCTGCTGGTGGGCGCAGTTGGAAAGTCGGCCCAGTTTCCGCTCTATACATGGCTGCCCGACGCGATGGAGGGTCCGACACCGGTCAGTGCGCTCATCCATGCCGCTACCATGGTGACGGCGGGTGTATACATGATCGTCCGCAACCATGCCATTTTCGATCTTGCTCCTGTCGCGATGGATGTAGTGGCCTTCATCGGAGGTGGCACGGCCCTGTTTGCCGCCACGATCGGCTTGGTCCAAACCGATATCAAGCGGGTGCTGGCCTATTCAACGGTCAGTCAGTTGGGATACATGTTCCTAGGCTGCGGCATCGGCGCCTACACGGCGGCGGTCTTCCACTTGATGACGCATGCCTTTTTCAAGGCACTGTTGTTCTTATCCGCCGGGTCAGTGATTCACGCCCTGTCGGGCGAACAAGACATCAGGAAAATGGGCGGGCTAAGCAAAAAGATTCCCTGGACATATCGACTGTTTTTGATCGGCGCGATCGCAATTGCCGGAATTCCTCCCTTGGCGGGATTTTGGAGCAAAGACGAGATCATGGCCCATGCCTTCGTCCATCAGCACTTCCTGCTCTACGGCATTGCCGCGGTCGGCGCTCTTCTGACGTCCTTTTACATGTTTCGGCTCACGTATGTGACGTTTTATGGCACATCCAGAATGGATCACCATGCTGAGGCGCATGTCCACGAATCACCGACGGTGATGATCGGCCCCTTGGTCGCGCTCGGTTTTCTGTCTCTTGTTGGCGGGCTGATGTTGGGCTTTCCACCGGAACATGGTTGGTTGCATCGATTCCTTGGCCCGGTTGTCGGGTCGGCCGGTGAACACGAGGCTAGCGTGGGGGTGGTAATTGCCCTCATGGTGGCTGCAACCGCCATCGCGTTGATCGGGTGGGGGCTTGCCCACTATATCTATCATGTGAGCCCTCCGACGGCCGACGCGTGGGCCCAGAAATTTTCCGGGGCCTACACGACGCTGATGAACAAATACTATGTCGATGAAATCTACGATTTCGTCATCGTCGAGCCTATGAAGCGGTTGGGAGCCATGCTCGATTGGTTCGATCGCACGGTCGTCGACGGTCTTGTGCGTGGAGTCGGGCAGATGGCCGATTGGGGTTCTGCCGGAACAACCTGGATTGAAAAGTACATTGTGTATGCGGGGTTAAATATCATCGGGTATGGCAATCACCTTGCCGCGCGCAGAGGGCGGAAGGTGCAGAGCGGGATGGTTCACCATTATGTCGCCATCATCGTCGCCGGTCTCTTTCTATTGGCGTTAGTGGTTCAATTTCTCGTCCAGATGTAAGGTGTCACGGGGCGTACGGCGGTCATTATGTTAGAAGAACTCACGGCGGGCTTTCCAATCCTTTCCTGCATTCTCTTCTTGCCTGTTCTGGGTGCGATGGCCCTCTGGCTGTTAGACGACGAGGATATGGTGCGGACGTCGGCGCTGGCGATCACGCTGGTCGAGCTGGCGCTTTCTGTGTTTGTGCTGCTGCGCTTTGTGCCGGAATCGGCCGCCATGCAGTTTGCGGAGCGTGTGAGATGGATTCCCGCGCTGGGCATCAGTTATCACCTTGGTGTCGATGGAATCAGCGTGCTCTTCGTGGGACTGACTGCTTTTCTGAGTGTGCTGGTTGTGGTCTATTCCTGGGACACGATTCGTCACCAAGTCAAGCTGTACATGATGTGTCTCTTGGCGCTGGAAACGACGACGATGGGTGTGTTCGTTTCGTTGGATCTGATCTTGTTCTTCGTCTTCTGGGAACTAATGCTGATTCCCAGCTACTTTTTGATCAAGCTGTGGGGCGGGGGCGCTGAGCGTCACTATGCGGCGTTGAAGTTCGTTCTCTATACCCTCTTGGGCAGCGTGTTCATGTTGGTGGGCATCGCCTTGCTCAATATCAACTTCCACCAGTGGGCGTCTCTGCACCATACGGATCAAAGCTATTCGTTCGATTTGCTCGAACTCCTCTCGGCGCCGATTCCAATGGATCAACAGATCCTGATCTTCTGGCTGATGTTCATGGGGTTCGCCTTCAAGGCGCCGATTTTCCCGTTTCACACCTGGCTGCCGGATGCGCTGCTCGAAGGTCCCATTGGCATGGCAGTGGTACTCGCCGGGCTCAAGCTCGGCACGTTTGGCTTTATGCGTTTCAGTATTCCGCTTCTCCCCGATGCATCCCAAAGCGAAACGGTTGTCACCGTGGTGGTGGTGCTCGGTCTTTGCGCGATTCTCTATGGAGCCTTGATGGCGTTGGTCCAGCCGGATTTCAGACGCCTGCTGGCCTACAGCAGTATCAGCCATTTAGGCTTCATCGTGGTGGGGCTCTTCTCACTGAATTACCAAGGGTTGCAGGGCAGCCTTTTGACCATGATTAATCTAGGGTTCAGCACAGCAGGGCTTTTCTTTATTGCGGGGTTTCTCTATTCGCGCCAACAGTCCACGCAGTTGTCGGCGTTCGGGGGGATGGCCAAACAAGTGCCGCTGTTGGCGACGTTCTTTTTGATTATCGGACTGGCCTCAATCGGACTTCCAGGAACCAACGGTTTCGTGGGGGAGTTTCTCATCCTTTTGGGCGCGTTCAAAGCGAAGTGGTGGTTCGGAGCGGTCGCGGTGCTCGGCGTAATTGTTGGGGCGGCGTATTTTCTCTGGTACTACGAACGCGCCATGCTCGGTCCGGTCGGTAAGGCGGTGAAACAGACGATGAGCGATCTTCAATTGCGCGAGATGGTCATTGCTGTCTCGCTGTCGGTCATGATTTTGTGGATCGGGTTGTATCCATCCCCGTTCCTCCGAATCATGAACGGATCGGTGCAGGCGCTCGTCGATCGGTTGAATCACGGCACAGTGGCGGCGCTCGAATCCCCTGCGGCTGAAAAGGGACGCTGAGTTCATGGGTGAATACGCACTGCTCTACATTCTCTTCGCTCCCTTTGCCGGAGCGCTGGCGCTGATCATGGTTTCCAATCGCCAGCCCATGCTGGTCCGAGGGATCGCCGCGAGTGCGGCGTTCGTGTCCCTGATTGCGTCGGTGTACTTGTTTTACGCCTACGATCCGGTCAAGGGCGGCTTCCAATTCGTCCAGAAGTTCGAATGGTCCAGACAGCTCGGTATTTCGCTGCATCTTGGCGTGGACGGCATCGGGACTCCGCTCGTGCTCGCCTCGTCGGTTTTGCTGTTTACCGGCATCTTCGTGTCGTGGCACATCAGGGATCGCGCGAAGGAATTCTACATCTGGCTGTTGATTCTGGCCGCCGCCACAATCGGCGTCTTTATGTCTCTGGATTTGTTTTTCCTCTACTTCTTCTATGAGATGTCTGTCATTCCCATGTATTTGTTGTTGGGAATGTGGGGCAGCCACACCAAGCAGTATTTGGAGATGACCGATGCGGAAGGGCTCAAACTGAGAGATTCCGTCGGCTTCATTTTCAACTTTGGCTCGAACAGCAAGGAATACGCGGCGATGAAGCTGGTGCTCTTCTTGTCGGCCTTCGCGGTCGCCGCGCTGATGGGCATTTTGCTGATTTACAAGTATTCAGGGCTCGATACGTTCGATATTTTGGTGCTCCGCGAGCAGGCCCACCTCATGAATATTCCCGTGCTCGGCACGACTCTGGACAAGATCATTTGGGTGCTGGTCTTTTTCGGCTTCGCCTCGATCGCTCCCCTGTGGCCGCTGCATTCCTGGTCCCCGGTTGGCCATGCCGCGGCTCCAGCTGCCACCAGCATGCTGCATGCCGGCGTGCTGATGAAACTTGGGCATTTCTCGATTATCCGAGTCGCATTTGAAATTCTTCCTGAGACGACGAGGGAGATGATGCCGATCGCGGCGGTCCTCTGCATGTTCAGCATCGTGTACGGGGGGTTTGTCGCTTTCTACGCCAAGGACACCAAGTATGTCATCGGCTATTCCAGTTCGAGTCACATGGGCTACGTGTTCCTGGGGATGGCGGCGCTGAATTACATCAGTTTGAGCGGCGCAGTCATTTATATGTTCGCTCATGCCATGGCCACCGGCATGCTCTTCGCCATGGCGGGTTGGGTCTACGACCAAACCCATACGCGGGACCTTCCATCGTTGGGAGGTCTTTCGAACAAAATGCCGTTCATCTCCGGCTGTTTCATCGTGGGTTGTATGGCGTCGATCGGCATGCCGGGCACGGTGAATTTCATCGCTGAAATCATGATTATTGTCGGCAGCTGGGAGAAGTATCCCCTTCAAGTCATTGTCGCCGTGCTGGGGATCGTGCTCACCATGGCCTATCTCTTCAAGATGATGCGCAGTCTCTTCTATGGGCCGATGAATCAAAAATACAGCCATGCGCACGATGCCGTGTCGGTCGTCGATCGGTTGCCGTTGCTGGTTATGATTGCCGTGAGTGTGGGGTTCGGTATTTTCCCGATGCACTTGTACGATGTCGTTCGTTCAGGAGTGGATCCGTTGATCGCTAGAATCACACAGGTGGTGCCGGTCGCGCAGAGCGGTGATGGGTTAGGGGTGAGGGGTGAGGCGACAATCCCTCCGGCCACGCGCCATGTTCCCCTCGTCGCAAACAACCCCGTACCCCTGATCCCTCACCTCTCACGGGGGAACGAATGACCTTCACGCTGACTATGACATTTGCCGATCTCCTGTTGCTCTTGCCGGAGATTGTTTTGACCTGCTGGCTTTGCATCGTCCTGATCGTTGACTTTTCCCTGCCGCGCTTGCCTCAGGAACGATTGGCGTTTCTCAGTGTCGTCGGTCTCCTGTCTACCCTGGGCTGTTTGGTGTGGTTCGATGTGGCCCATATATCGGGCGCCCTGTTCGGCAATATGTTCGTGCTGGACCGGATGGCCATCTTTTTCAAAATATTCATCGTTGGCGCGACGGTCCTCGTCATTCTTGCGTCTGTCCAATATGTCGACCGGTTCTCATTGTTCAGGGGGGAGTACTACTTTCTCGTCGTCATGTCGGCTCTCGGTATGATGTTCATGGCCTCGGCGAACGATCTGCTGTCCCTCTTTGTCACCCTGGAGTTTTCAACTCTCGGGTTCTACATCCTGGTGGGCTACCTCCGTAATAATCTGGCTTCGAACGAGGCGGGGCTCAAGTTCTTTATCCTCGGGGTATTCGCCGCCGGGCTTCTTGCGTATGGGATCAGTCTCGTCTATGGGGAGACCGGCAAGCTGGTGTTTTCAGAGATGGCTCCCACCGCGACCCCTGGAGCGATGATAGGATTTTTACTGATCTTCGCAGCATTGGGGTTCAAGATTGGAGCGGTTCCCTTCCACTCATGGATTCCTGATACCTATCATGGCGCGCCGACGCCGGTGACGGCCTTCTTATCGATCGCTCCCAAGGGCGCCGCGTTCGCG
>JAOUEB010000169.1 GCA_029858925.1 Nitrospira sp. | reverse complement strand
CGGCGGTCGGCATACTCAGCCTCGACCTTAACCTTTCTTCTCATGTATGCTCCGCACCCATGATCCTCGTCGGACTCACAGGCGGCCTCGCTACAGGAAAAAGCACGCTGGCCGACATGTTCAAACGCTGCGGCGCGGTTGTCATCGACGCCGATGCATTGGCCCGTGAAGTCGTCACCCCCGGCAAACCAGCCTGGAAGGAGATCGTGAAGACGTTCGGCAAAGAAGTGCTTAATCCTGACCGCACCATCAACCGCCAGGCACTCGGCGCAATCATCTTTCGCGATCCGGCCAAACGCCAAACGCTCGAACGCATCATCCATCCCCGTGTGGCGCGTGAGCAGATGCGGCTCACCAGGGTTGCCGCCAAGCGCGATCCTCATGCCGTCGTCATCTACGATGTCCCGCTCCTGTTTGAAGCCGGGATCGATAAACGGGTGGACATCACCATCGTCGTCAACGCGGACCGTGAAACCCAAATTGCACGATTGAAAAAGAGAAACGGACTTTCCCGCGCCGAGGCGATTCGACGCATCAAGAGCCAGATGCCACTTGCAAAGAAACGACAACGAGCCGACTTCGTGCTGGATGGGACCATAGAGAAGGGCCGCCTCTCTCTATTGGCAACCAAGACTTTCCGTCAATTACGGGCCATCGCCTAAGAGCCATCTCGCCCTGATGAAAGCCTTCAGGAAAGCGCTTGGCATGACGCAAAGGCCGTTGACTGGATAACTGAAATAACAACTCCTACCGTCTCCTTCCCCCGCTGTGATACAGTCACCCGCGATGCGAAACGTCGTCATCATTGGATCTGGTCCCGCTGGGCTCACCGCCGCCATCTATGCCGCGCGGGCCAACCTCTCGCCGTTGCTCATTGAAGGCTGGCAATCTGGCGGGCAGCTGACGACCACCACTGAAGTGGAGAATTATCCCGGATTTGCCATGGGCATCATGGGCCCGGAACTAATGAAAGAGATGCGCGCCCAGGCGGAACGGTTCGGAACCGAATTTCTCACGGGCGATGTCAGTGCGGTCGATTTCAAGAGTCGCCCGTTCGCCATCACGGTAGATGCTGAACACGCGATTCAGGCCAAGACCGTCATCATCGCCACCGGCGCGTCGGCCATTCAGATCGGGCTGCCGAACGAGAAGCGGTTGACCGGCCACGGGGTTTCCACCTGTGCCACCTGCGACGGCTTCTTCTTCCGAGGCAAGGAGCTGATTGTCATAGGCGGCGGGGACAGCGCGCTGGAAGAAGCGATGTTTCTCACCAAGTTCGCCACGAAGGTCTCGATTGTCCATCGCCGCGATAAACTCCGCGCATCGAAGATCATGCAAAATCGGGGGATGAAGAACGAAAAGATCTCCTTCGTGTGGAATTCCATCGTCGAAGATATTCTCGGCGACAACGTCGTCACCGGTGTCCGGCTCAAGAACATCGTGACCGGCAAAACCACGGAACTCCCTTGCGCCGGTGTCTTCGTCGCCATCGGCCATCGCCCCAACACGTCGCTCTTCGCCGGACAGATCGACATGGACGAGAAAGGGTACATCCTAACCCACAACGGCACTGCAACAACCATCCCCGGCATATTCGCCGCCGGCGACGTGCAAGACTCAACGTATCGACAAGCTGTGACCGCCGCCGGTTCCGGCTGCATGGCCGCGATCAATGCGGAACGATTCCTGGAAGCCGGTGAGGGGTGAGGAGTCAGGGGTAAGGGGTTATTCAGGATCAGTCAATGGAGAAGCCGCATAAGAAGCTTGACGCCTGGCGAGAATCTATCGACTTAACGCTTGCCGTCTACCATACAACTGACAATTTCCCCAAGGAGCATCTTTTTAATCTCTCAAACCAGATTCGTCGCGCAGCCTTGAGCGTTGCCAGCAATATTGCCGAAGGAGCAGCGAGACAAACGAAGAAGGAGTTTGCCAACTTCCTGCATATCGCACAAGCATCGTTAAGCGAGCTCGACACTCAGCTAGAGGTTGCTAAAAAGCTCACGCTTCTCAATGAAGATCAATATGGCAATCTCGACCGAAAGATGAATCATATAGACAAGCTGATTTCAGGGCTGATTAAGCATCTGAAATTCGGAAAGCCTCAAAGGACTTCCCCTCACCCTTCACCCCTTACCCCTCACCACTAAGATGAGATGCGCCATCGTCCATTACCACGAGCTGGCTCTCAAAGGTCGCAATCGCGACTACTTTGAACAGCAACTGATTCGCAACATTCGGACGGCCCTCAAGGATCTTGGCATCACGCAAATCGAGAACCTCCGCAGCCGTATCCGGGTGCTTCTTCCGGCAGAAGCCCGCAACGAAATCGTTCGCCAGCGGCTGTCCCGTGTCTGCGGCATCGCGAACTTTTCATTGGCCGACTCCGTGCCGCTTGATCTCACCAACCCGAATTTCGAGGCGCTCAGCGCCGCGCTGATCGAGAAACTCAAGACGACATCCTTTTCAACCTTCCGCGTGACGGCGAAGCGCGCCGACAAGCGTCTGCCGTTAACGTCGATGGACGCGGAACGCCTCGTCGGCGCCGCTATCCATGACCAGATGGGCAAGGCCGTGAGCCTCAAAGATCCCGACATCACCGTCTATCTTGAAATGCTTTCCCGAGACGTCTATTTCTCAATCGAAAAGATTCCAGGCCCCGGTGGCATGCCGGTCGGCGTGAGCGGCAAAGTCGCCTGCCTGATTTCTGGCGGAATCGATTCTCCGGTCGCAGCCTATCGCATGATTAAACGAGGCTGCCGCGCATTCTTCGTCCATTTTTCAGGCCGTCCCTTGGTCAGCCGGGCTTCAGAAGAGAAGGTTCGAGACCTCGTGCAGACCCTTACGGCCTATCAGTACCAGTCGAGCCTCATCGTCATTCCCTTCGGGGAAATTCAGCGGGAAATCGTGCTGAACACGCCGGCGCCATTCCGTGTCGTGCTCTACCGGCGGATGATGCTCCGAATCGCGGAGGAACTTGCGAGGAAGGAGCAATGTTGGGGTCTGGTCACCGGCGACAGCCTGGGTCAGGTCGCATCGCAGACTCCTGAGAATCTATCCGTGGTGGGAGAAGTGACGCAACTGCCGATGCTCCGGCCTCTTATCGGCATGGATAAACTGGAGATCACCGACGAGGCCAAACGCCTTGGAACCTACGAAACATCCATCGAGCCGGACGAGGATTGCTGTAAACTATTTACTCCGCCCCACCCCAGCACAAAGACTCGAATCGATGAGCTTCGAATGATCGAACGCGCGCTGGATATCCCCCACCTGGTCAAACAGGGGCTGGAAAAGGCCGAGTTGTCTGAATTCAAGTTCCCCGTTTGACTTGAGATACGCCCCAATTGCAAACGGTGGCCCTCCAATTTGTTCCCTCCGCTGCCACCGCGCCGACCCAGCCAGATTCAAGAGGGAGAAATCGAACGGGCCGTTTCCTCCCATCGCATGCGCCGTGGCCCAGAACCAAGCAGCCGTCGGTTCCATCACCAGTCAGCTCAACATAGTCGCGATTGAGCGGGAACGTCATCCCCGTGCCGTCGGCCTTGAAGACAGCTTCTCTGGCCACCCAAGCCTGCAGGAACCGCTCGTGCCGTTGTGCCGGCTCGCCACGTTCGATAAATGCCAGATCCCTCTCCGATAAAAACCGCTTGGCGAGACGCACAACGTCTACTTCTGGACGCACCTTCTCAAGATCGACACCCACCTCCCGATCCTGTGCGACTGCAATAAGCGCCCGGCCATGGGAATGGGTCAGGTTGAACCGGATGGAGGGATAATCTGAGAGAAAGGGCTTTCCGTCCAATGTTCTCCGAATCGCCAATTGCTTTGGAGATTCACCGCAATAGCGACTGAGTAGCATGCGCAACATGGCATGGGCAGCAATGGAACGACGGCGATATCCCTCCGATATCAATCGTTCGGCGCGCGCTCGTTCCTCGTGCGACAGAATGGATGCTGCGTGAGGAAGCTCCGCATCGGTGACTTCCAGCAAGATCCCCCACACCTGTATATCGTCAAGACCGATAGGGATCGGAGAGTTCGATGCATCGTCAGTCTCGCAATCGATTTGTTGGAATGTCACGCTTCGGTTCTCCACTCACGTACCCATTCCCTTGCTGCACCCTCTCACTCATCGAAGTGCGAGCTTGGCCGTTGCAAAAACAACCCCCGACACTGTAATCTCCTGCTCACGTCGTCGAGCGATTCTTTCTTGCCAGCTCACGATTCACATATCGACAATCCGGCCTACGGAGAGGTGCGAGAGTGGCCGAATCGGGCAGTCTCGAAAACTGCTGTCGGGGTAACTCGACCGTGGGTTCGATCCCCACCCTCTCCGCCATACCACACTTCGTGTGAGTCGCCGGCTCACCAGGCGTAGCCTCTCTTCATTATCGCCGGCGGATAGACACCAACAGTGTCTTTCCCCTGCGTGGGGAACTTACGAGGGGGCTGGCCCCCTCTGTTAGGAGCGATCACAGCTTCTGTGATCGCGACATCGAATGCCCACCCTCGGCAATTTTCATCTACCCCCCTGCCTTCTCCCACAAGGCTCGCCGCAGCTCCACCATAGCCAGCGTGTCGCGCTTGCAGTACGCGAGTAACGATTCCTTGATTGCCTCCTTGTTAACCCAATCGGTTTCCTTGAAAACCATC
>JAOUEB010000168.1 GCA_029858925.1 Nitrospira sp. | reverse complement strand
CGATGAGCACGGCATCCGCATCATAGCGCGCGGCGGCCTGTCGGATCTTTGGGACATCATGTCCGTGGATGGTCGAGTCTGCGAGGAGAAAAGCGTCTGCCACAATGCCTTCGTTTCGCAAGGGTGCCAGCCCCTTCATCAGCGTATCCTTGTCCGGACTCATCCATTCGGCCTGTCGGATTTTCTGCCGGATAGGAATATCACGTTCGACGAAATACAGGGCGAGTCGAAGCGGGCCGGGCGGATTGGGTATGTTTGTGTGGGCAAGAGTGGATGTGTGCCCAGCAGCCCCTGTTTCTGCGAGGCCCAATGTGGCGCGCATGGCGCCACGATCGAATCCACTGCTGCCGCAACCAGCGACCAGAAGCAATAGCACTATTGTCCAGCAGCGTCTCATCGGGAGGAACTTTGAGGGGTGAGTCGCGTTCGTGAGAGTTCTTCCAGCGCCAGGAGTAATGCGTGTGTTCCGCTTCGCCCATGCCCAAGCGCGATGACCGTTCGATACAACTCGTACGCCAGAGCAAGGCCAGGCAAGGTGAAGCCCATCCGTTTCGCGTCGTCGAGCGCGATGCCCATGTCTTTGACGAAGTGTTCGACAAAGAATCCCGGGTTGAAGTCCCGCTGGAGGATCTTGGGCGCCAAGTTGTCAAGCGTCCAGCAAGCGGCGGCTCCGCTCCCGATCGATGTCAGCACGTGATTCAGGTTGAGTCCGGCTGTGTAGCCATAGAGCAGGCTTTCACAAACGCCGATCATCGTGCCGGCGATTACGATTTGGTTGCAGAGTTTTGCCTGCTGCCCGGCGCCTGCTTCTCCCTGGTGCACAATGGTTTTTCCCAGCCGTTCAAACAGGGGGCGCGCCCGGTCGACGGCGGCAGCTTCGCCTCCGATCATGATCGACAGCGCGGCGTTTCTGGCGCCGAGGTCTCCGCCGGAAACAGGCGCATCAAGGGCCTGAAGGCCTCTGGCCGACGCCGCGTCGGCAATCTCCCGGCTCAATGACGGGTCCGTCGATGTCATGTCGATGAGAATCGAGCCTGGTTTCGCGCCGGCGATCAGTCCCTGCGGGCCGAAGTAGACTTCGCGGACGTCGGCTGGAAATCCCACCATGGTGATGATTGCGTCTGACAACGCGCAGACAGCGCTCGGACTGTCCGCCCATGTGGATCCACGATCGAGGAGTGGCTGAGCTTTCGGTTGTGTGCGTGTATAGAGCGTGACGGCATAGCCGGCATTCAGGAGGTGGCCGCACATTGACGCACCCATCACGCCGGTCCCAATCCATCCGATGCGACTGTGGGTGGGAGAGATCTGTTGCATAGAAGTGAGCCTATCGTTCCGTTAGCCCGCATTATTCATGACAGTTCGTCGACCCTTCGACAAGCTCAGGGTCCCGAGCACAGTCGAGCCCGCCGGCCGGAGGCTCGTCGGAACAGCGGATCGGCGATTGCAGCAGAAGTGCTCATGAATAATGCGGGTTAGAATCCCCTTCCGCCGCCGCCGCCGAAGCCTCCGCCAGAAAACCCTCCCGACGAGCCGCTGCGGAATCCCGATCCGCCGGTGCTCCGAGGCGCGGAGGTCATGACGGCACCGGCTGCGGCGGACAGCTGCGACAGGCTCCCGGTCAGATTCCAAGGGCGAAAATCTGCGACATTGGCTCCGTGATACCAGGTGGGCGGCTGCGTGTAAATACCGTCGAATGCGCGTGCCCAGTTCTGCTCCACGCCCAAGGCCATGGCGAACGGGAGAAACTTCTCGAACATTTCCGGCGTCTTAACGATGCGTTGGAATCGATCGGCCTCGACGCGCGTCAAAAACTCTTCGAAGCCGAGCACCTTTTCCAATGCGCGTGTGCCGCGAATCGTCCTGGTCGGCATGAACCATCCGAATCCGACGACGATGAGGCCTGAGAGGATGCCGGCCGTGATGCCGGTCTGTAGTGCGATGCCATAGCGGTCACTCAGGAGCGCCGCCCCAAAGATCGACGCGATAGACAAGAAGATGCCGATTGTCATGTAGATCTGCTTGACGCGGTCTGGCCGCTGTGGATAGTAGCCACGGCTGAGAAGTTGCTCGAAAAGCGATGACTTGATTTCATCGAGGCGGGTGTAGAACTGATTCTCCAAATCGGAGAGAGCGACCACTGCGCTGTTTTCTGAGAAGATTCCACTCAGGACTGCGCGTTCGTGAGGCTTGAGTTCGGCCCATGCGGAAGTATCCTTCAGGCGATGAAGGTAAAAGGCCGATTTTGACCAGAGTCCGAGAAGCGCGGGCGCTTGGCGATCTTCGATTCGGAGGAAACCTCGAACGGCAAGGTCGATGAGTGTGGCCGTGATGTCCCGAAGATCCGGCGAATTATCGATGAGCGTGCCGAGCTCCGCGGGCGTCAACATGTCGGGGGGTTCGTACGCGACGGCGATGGGACGCAATCGTGGGTCTCGACCCCTCCTATGCCAGAGATACCACATGAGGGCGAAGACCACGATCGGCAGAACGAGCGGCCAGTTGTATCGGAGAAACAGGGCGGTGAGCCGCAGTGAGCTGGGTTCGGCGATCAGACCCTTATCCCATCCAACGATGGCAGTGAGTCCCTCGCGGAATCCGAGGGGGCGTGTCATCTGGTAGAGGATTTCCGGCCCTGTGATCCGGACGTCGGCCTGTTGTTCCCGCGCGCCATAAGTTCCGCTGAAAGCCAACGCTTTCACGCCGGTTGCTCCAGCGGGCAACAGGATCTTGGCCGCCGCCGCCTCGATCGGCACATCCCATTCGTCGCCGGTGATGTTCCAGTAGAGTTCGTCGTGATCTTCAAAATATTTGAGCCCATTGGAAACCCTGTAGGTGAGGATCAGCGTTTTTGTCGTGTCGTGGGCGTTGGGCAGCCAGATTTTGAATGCTCGGTAATGCCGGTCTCGATAACTTTCGTGTTTGAGGGGGGCCAGGTGCTCGTCCGTCACACTGATCACATCCAGCAACAAGGTGTAATTAAACCCCTGTGGTGTGCGGTATTCGACCGGGATGTCGCGTTTCAGTCCGTTCCACGACCCGGTAAAGCGCGGGCGGATCGTTTCGGTAACAAGAAGTTCTCCGGTTGAAAGAACCTGAATATCAGCCTGAAACTGTTCAATGATGAGCGAACGGGGCTGAGCGACAGAACTCTCAAGCATCAGGAGCCAGCTCAGAAAGAGACTGACAAAGCCGATGGCGTTCGGTACGTGCATAGGGACAAATACCAGTGACGGCTGATCGGGTGTGATTAGCGCAAGGTCTGCTCGAAACTGACCTTTGGGACGGCTCGCTCCGCCGCAGCGGTGATCTCAAAAAACTCGCGCGGCTTAAAACTGAAGAAGGTCGCGATGAAATTAGACGGAAATTCCTGAATCTTGGTATTCAAGTCGCGGACGACGGCGTTGTAGTAGCGACGGGCATTTTGTATGGCCTCTTCGATCTGGTTGAGCGAGCCTTGGAGCTGGTTGAAGCTTTCGACTGCTCGCAGTTGCGGGTAGGCTTCCGCTAGGGCAAACAACGATTTCAATGATTGAGCGAGAATGCCTTCAGCCTCTGCCTTGCTGCCCGGAGTGGTCGCCGACATGGCGCGATTGCGGGCTGTGATGACGGCGTCGAGCGTCTGCTTTTCATGGCTCGCATAGCCTTTGACGGTTTCGATCAAATTCGGAATGAGATCATAACGGCGCTTGAGTTGCACATCAATGTCGGCCCAGGCGTTTTCCGATTGGACCTTCAGCCGAACCAGGGCATTGTACATGCCGACGACCAACAGGGCCAGTGCTGCCAGCGCGGCTAATACGATCCATGTCATGGTTATACTCTGCCTCTTCGCCCTGGATACGGCCGAGGATACATAGAAACTTTCGCAAAACTATATCGCTGATGGCGCCAACTGTAAAGCGTTGTGCGCTTGTCCAAGGAGCGATCCGTCGTACGCAGCGCTACTCCAGGATAGGGAGAATGCGATTGGCCACGGCCTGGACGACGTCTTCTTGATCCGTAGCCACTCGTAGCCCGCTGAAACTCAGGTAGTACCCACCATGACTGGGTGCTTGGATTGTGGCGCTCACTTCGACGTGGTCTCCGTCTTCCACTTCGGGATCTCGCACCACGGGTTTCCCGCAGATGCCCAGCACAGCAACAGGAATTGTTGCTTCGCCGTCTTCCAGTCGAAAGAGATAGGCGCCGTAACAGACGGTTTCATTTGGCAGCTTGTATGGGGCGAGCGAGCGCACGTCGCGTACGGTGCCATGCAGAGTCACGTGCCGAAGGTGGTAGACCCGTGGCTCGTCGAGAACTTGCTGGATGTCGATCTGTCCTTCAGCCCACAGCGGGCTTGGCAAGGTTATCCCCAAGAGGATCAGAGGGAGGCCGATTCGATGACTGGATCGAGGAAGCATGAGATGAGCTGGTTCCAATAGATAGTGCGCCAGTCTATCATTTTTAGTCGAAAGATCGCCTCCACGGCTTTTTCTTCCCAAGTCTGATCGCTATAATTCGTCTCTATTGGCTAAGAGGATATGGAACATTATGATGAATCATCGGCAACTTCAGAGGTTTATCAATGGGGCACGGCCGCGGTTTGAAGATCAGCTGGGGCAGATGGTGCAAGTGCCCTCGATCAGCATGGACCCTTCCCATGCAGCTGATATGCGGCGTATGGCG
>JAOUEB010000167.1 GCA_029858925.1 Nitrospira sp. | reverse complement strand
GGACTGGTGAAAGAAATAGGCTGAGGTTACGGCGAAGCGATGATTCAGTCCTTCTCCCTCAGCCTTAACCTTGACCTTCAAGACGCTGGCCGGTTTTCAGTATCGGGTTGAAGCGTTGTGCGTGAGGTTCATCGTGACAGACGAATCGACCATACAACGCCGCCAGCATGACCGCTATACTGTCTCCTTTCCCGTCAGTTTCAGCGGGGAAGCAGCAGGCCATGGACAGGCGATGGATCTTTCGGTGCTCGGCTGCGCCATCGACGCCGACCAGGCGGCGGGAGCTAAAACCTACCTCAAGTTGACATTGTCGTTGCCGGACGGCGAAGAGCCGTTGGAGATCGACCTCGCCGTCGTCCGATGGAGCCATGAACGGAAGTTCGGCCTGGAGTTCATTGCCTTTGGAGAAACACAGAAGAAACGGCTTATGCGCTTTCTCAACCGAACGGCGGAGACTCTCGTCGCGCAGAAAGGAAACCAGACCGCATGAAACTGCAACGTATCGCCACCATCGGACTGTCGCCGCTGCAGGAACAAGTCGTCATAGCGGCCTTGGCGGCTATCTCGAAACGGAACACGGTGCGCTTTATTCGCACCGACCCTGCGACCGCCGACATTCTCGTGCTCGACGGCCTCAGCCTTGAAAGCCGTGCGGCCGTGTGGACCTACGCGGATGATCCGGCGCGGTCGTTTCTGCTCATCGGCGGCGACCGCGCGATTCGCCATGCCCGCATTCGCCGAATCGAATCCCCGTTGTCCGTGCGCCCGGTCGCCGCCCTGTTGCGCAACCTCTGCGCAGCCCAGGCAGCTGCTTGATACGTGTGACGAGTACCGTACTAGCGCCGCTTCACACCGCCACGACACAGCGCAATTCCCAGCTCCAGCCTCACGATCTGCTCGCGCAATTGCGTGAAATGGAGCGGATCGCGAGCGTGGGCAGCTGGCGCCATCGTGCCTCCGATACCGGCTGGGCATCCACGATGTGGCGGGTCTCGTCAAATTCTCCGTGCAGGTCGGGCTGGTGCGCGTGGGTGCGTGACCGAGCCCGCACACCTCATATCTCGTGAAGCGTATCTCGTCCTTCGACTGTACTCAGGACGGTGAACCTGTCCCTCGACACAGCTCGGGATCTTGAGTCCATCGAAGGGTCGAACCGTATCTCGCAAACAAATATGTGGGCACGCCCTTTCCTTCCCGCGCTTCACGAGCCAGGCCCTACGCCGCCTTCAAAATCTGCTGAACCCGCTCCACTAAGATCTGAGGCTTGAACGGCTTGGGCAGAAAGGCGATGCCGGGCTCCAGCACGCCATGTTGCACGATCGATTCGTCGGCATACCCTGACATGTACAAGACCTTTAGCTTGGGATATTTCCCCAACAGGCGCTGGGCCATCTCTGCGCCGCTCAGCTTGGGCATCACCACGTCGGTCACGAGCAGGTCGATCGTCCCACCATGGGAACTGCCCACCATGTAACCCGCCTCACCGTCCGATGCGGTGAGAACCTGGTAGCCATAGGACGCCAACACCTGCTGGAGCAACAACCGGATCCCGTCTTCGTCTTCAACCAGCAAGATAGTGGCATCATCTTTCCTGTGAGGCGGCGTGATCAGATGGGTGCCATCGGCCTTCGACTCGCTCGGCGAATCAGTCTGGACGGCGGGAAGATACACGTGAAAGGACGCGCCGGCACCCACCTCGCTCTCGACCGTGACAAAGCCGCCGCTCTGTTTGACGATGCCATACACAGTCGACAGCCCGAGTCCTGTGCCTTTGCCGGATTCTTTCGTCGTGAAAAACGGCTCGAACACCCGCGCCATCGTCGCCTTGTCCATCCCACAGCCGCTATCGCGGACCTCCAAGCACACATAGCGTCCGGGCTGGACAATGCCCGTCGGTTCACGCTGTTCAGGCGTGATGACGACGTTGCCGGTGCGCAGAAGCAGGTGTCCGCCCGTCGGCATGGCATCCCGCGCATTGACCGCAAGGTTCATAATGATCTGGTCCATTTGCCCGCGATCCGCGCTCACCGACAAGAGATTGCCCGCGAAGACGGACTCCAGCCGGATGTCCTCCCCAATCAGCTGACGCAGCATCGTTTTCATCTGAGCCACGACATCGTTCAGCGAGAGCTGCGTCGGCTGAATCACTTGCTTCCGGCTGAACGCCAGCAACTGCTGCGTGAGGCTGGCAGCCCGCTCGGCGGCCTTGATGATTTCCCTTACGGCCATGTAGAGCCGGTCCTCCGGCTTCATACTTGCCTCCAAGATCTGGCTGAAACCGGCAATCACGGTGAGGAGATTGTTGAAGTCGTGGGCGATGCCGCCGGCAAGCCGCCCGACCGCTTCCATCTTTTGGGCCTGCTGCAGTTGCTCCTGGAGCAACACCTTGTCTCGTTCCGACTCCTTCTGGGCGGTCAGGTCGCGTATCAATTGTGAGTGCCCGATCAGGCGTCCTGCGTTGTCACGAACTGATGTGATGGTCGCACGAGCCCAAAATTTCGTTCCGTCTTTTCTCACGCGCCAGCCCTCGTCCTCGACCGATCCGTGCTCAATGGTTCGCGCGATGATGTGAGCGGGCGTACCGGCTTGGATGTCCTCGAGGGGGTAAAAGCAGGAGAAGTGCCGGTCTAGGATCTCGTCCGCGGCATAGCCTGTGATCCGCTCAGCGCCATCGTTCCAGTGGACGACCAGACCCTCCAGATCGAGCATCACAAGGGCATAGTCCTTGACCTGGCCGACCATCTGATGGAAGCGTTGCTCGCTCAACCTGACGGCCTGAAGAGCGTCCCGCAGGGCGGTAATATCCACCGCCACCCCCAACACTTGGTTGTGGCGGCCATCCAGCCCGGCTAACGGTCGTTTCACAGTTCTCAACCACCGGACCCTTCCCGTCGCGTCCGTGAGCGCTTCTTCTGCGATGACTTTTTCCTGTCCTGTCTCCACCACCTCCTGATCGTCGTGCCGCATGCGTTTCACTTCGTCCGCATCAACAGTGAAATCGGCATCGCTCCTTCCAATGAGGGCGTCCACTGACACTCCATACGCATCGGCCACGGCCCGGTTCGCCAAGGTAAACCGCCCATCCAGGTCCTTCGCAAAAATAAAGTTGGGATTTATGTCGAGTACCTGCCGGAGAAAAGCATGCTGGCGTTGCAGCTGCCGATTGACCGACTGCAGCTCGACCGTGCGGGCCTGAACTCGCTCCTCAAGATCCCTGGTGAGCAGCCGCAGATCCTCTCTCATGCGATCGAAGGCTCGTGCGAGGGTTCCGATCTCGTCTTGCCGAAAAATCGGCAGGGCGTCCGGAGCGAAGTTGCCGTCGGCCACGGCTTCCGCAGTCCTAGTCAGCTGATCGATCGGCCGGCTCAGGCGCGTGGAGATCACGAACGCCACGACCAGGACGACGGCAGCCAGTGCGAACCCAACGCCGATAATCTGTCTGTGCAATCCGTAGATGGGCTCATAGGCCTGATCGAGCGGCCGGGCGACGCCGATAAATCGTCCCACTCGTGCTCGGCCCTGCGCCCCTGCATACCCGACCAGAAATTGGCGGCCATCCTTGGCCCTAATGATGGCCCATTTGCCAAAAGGCGCCGCCCCATCGGCCTGCAAGTCCCGTAATTTGTGCAACTGATCGGGCAGAAACAGGTCGCGGGCTGTCTTTGTCGAAGCCTGGTCTTTGTCGGCCTGGCTCAAGAACACCATTCCTTCTTCATCATTGAACAGCGAGACAGAGCTTCGCGCGCCGCTAGACTGCGGCGACAAGATGGCTCGCATGTGGTGTTCCAGCTGTTCCTGCGATAAATAGACGCTCAGATAGCCGATAGGCGCCCGTCGCTTCCCTTGGCCGAAGATCGGCCTCAGCAGGTAATAACCTGCTACTTCGGCTTTCTGCCGGAACAACTGCCATTTGTAATACGGTTCATCCAACTTTCGCCGAAACCAGTCCTGGTCCGCTACTGATTCACCGATCCAATGGGGCAGGCTCGCCGCCACCACTTTTCCATTTGGCGAAATGGCCATCAATGAACTCCACCCCAGGTTGCCCTGTGCCAGCTCGGTCAAAGTCTGAGTCACACGCCTGCCTGCATCGCCCCCGCTCAGATCGTTCATGACGGGCAGCTCGGCCCAATCCTTCAGCTCGGCCTGCCCATTGTCCATCAAATGCTCAAGACGCTCGACAATATGCTCAGCCTGTGCCGACAGCTGAATGCCGATATTCTCTTCCAAGACAGTCTGTCTGTTGTGCAACGCGATGAACATTGCGGTAGCCAGCGGGATCAAGGCTAGTAGGAGAAACAGGCCCGTCAACCGGCCCAATAGCCCTTGGGCCACCCGGCGGACCGATGCAATGATCTGAGTGATGGTTTTTGAATGCATGTCACACTACTCCGGGTACCCGCCCGATCAGGACCTCAAAGATGCAGACTATCGGCAGGCTTTTGGTTCTCTGTCGATCGTACAGGACTTTTGTGTCAGGACAAGGACATTTAGGTTTTGGCTGGAGATCTCGCAAACGAGAAAGCGGATGGGGGAACCGTATCTTGTCCTTCGACTCTGCTCAGGACCATGAGCCTGTCGAACGGTGAAGCGCAAAACGGAGGAAGCATGTCCGTATCTTTGCTTGCGAGATACGCTTCACGAACGGCGCTTCACGCTCATCGCTACCTCGGCATGAGCGTCTT
>JAOUEB010000166.1 GCA_029858925.1 Nitrospira sp. | reverse complement strand
AGACGATCAGACCTTGGCCTTCGACGACATCAATCCACAGGCGCCGGTGCATACGCTGGTCATACCCAAGAAACATGTGGTCTCGGTGCAGGACTACGGTCCTCAGGACCAATCGTTGATCGGGCTCTTGCTGCTGGCCTGCACGAAGGTCGCGAAAAGCAAGGGCTTATCTGAGTCCGGCTATCGTCTCGTTGCCAATACGGGCAGAGACGGTGGTCAGACGGTTTTGCATCTGCATTTTCATGTGATGGGTGGTCGACACATGGGCTGGCCTCCCGGCTAAGCGAGTTCCTCAGAATTGACAGATTTTCAAGCCGTCTGTTACTCTGTCCGGTCTATTAACCCGACAACATACCAACCGACTCGTCCGGTCGTGCGTGACGGAGCTGTAGGAGCTGCGACTCTCGTGGGTCAGGGTTTGATTTCCGACGACATCATCGATCAGGTCAAGGGGCGGATCGATATCGCCGACGTTGTGAGCCTGCACGTCTCTTTGACGAAGGCGGGGCAGAACCTCAAGGGTTTGTGCCCGTTTCATCAGGAGAAGAGCCCTTCCTTCACAGTGAGTCCCTCGAAGCAGATTTTTCATTGTTTCGGCTGCGGGGCCGGCGGGAATGTGTTTACGTTTCTCACCCGAATCACCGGCGCGAATTTTCCAGAGGTGGTCCGCGATCTCGCGCGGAAGGTGGGCATTGAGGTTGAGGAAGCCGCGCACCACGTCGGGTCTCAGGCGGGGCAAGTGAAACGAGTTGAGCAACTGAACCAAGCCGCCGCCGCCTGGTTTAAACACAACCTGCGCGATGACCGGGCCGGTGCTGTCGGACGCGACTATCTGGAGCGCCGGGGAATTCAGTCGGACACGATCGACCGGTTCGGGATCGGGGTTGCGCCGGCCGAGTGGGATGGTTTGCTCAAGGCGCTCGCCAAGCAAGGGTTTGCCTCTGGTGATCTCGCTAGAGCCGGACTTGTGATTGCGCGAGACAGCGGGTCCGGGTTCTACGATCGGTTTCGCGCGCGCGTCATGTTTACGATCACCGATCTGCGCAAGCGCGTGGTGGGATTCGGCGGCCGTGTGCTGGGCGACGGCATGCCCAAGTATCTGAATTCTCCCGACACGCCTCTGTTTAAAAAAGGACAAACGCTCTTTGCGTTCGAACAGGCGCGCGAGGCGATCGTTCGGACCAAGACGGTGATCGTCGTCGAAGGTTATTTCGATGCGATCGCGCTGCACCAAGCGGGGCTTACGCATGCGGTGGCCACATTGGGCACCGCCTTGACCCTTGAACATGTTCAAACCCTGCGGCGGTTTGCCGATAACGTTGTTCTACTGTTCGATCCCGATGCGGCGGGCGTGCGGGCGGCATTGCGAGGGCTGGATCTCTTCGTAAACAGCGGGATGGGCGTCAAGGTCATCACCTTACCGGCCGGAGAGGACCCCGATACCTTTGTGCGGAAAGAAGGCGCGGGCGTCTTTGCAAAGATGGAAGCGGCCGCGCCGAGTCTCTTGGATTACGCGTTGGATCACACGCTCAAGCAGGCCGAAGCTGGTTCGCTGGAGAGCCGTATCCGAAGCGTGGATGAAGTGCTCCGTATTCTTCAAAAGAGCGAACATCCGATCGAGCGAGAGGAGCGGATGAGGGTCGTCTCGGAACGGTTGGGGATCAGCCAAACTCGTTTGATCGAGCGCTATCCGGCGCTGCTGGCGCAGCAACAGCGGGGGCCGGCATCCATGGCCATTCAATCTGCGCCGAGGACCGAGGTTTCCACCCTGTTCAAAGGAGTGCCGGAAGAGCGGGATCTCCTCTTGCTGCTGTTGCATGGCAAATTGTCGCCTGCCGATGTCCGGCGCTTGAGGTCCGAAGCCTTCACGGTCGCGCCCTGCCGAAAGCTCGTGGAGTTGGCGCTGACTCATTTGGAGGGAGATGGGCGCATCGGCCTCCGGGCGTTGCTGGATGCCGCGATGGATGATTCCGGTTGTGGGGCCCTTGCCACAGAACTATCGATGCGGGACGATCATTTCGACGATGTGCCGATGCATATCAAAGCCTGTTTGGATAGTCTTGACCGAAAATGTGCGGAACAGATCCTTCGTGATCTTATTACCAGGTTGAAAACGGCGGAACGCGCGGGACAGGTGGAAGAGGCGCGTGTGCTGAATGTGCAAATCAACGAATTACGGATCCGAAAAGCCGGCGCGCCACCCGTCGGGGCGTTGTCCTTGGTGAAGGAGTAGTCATGGCGAAACAAGAATTGCTCGTTGAGGTGAAAAAGCTGATCGCGATCGGGAAGAAAAAGGGCTTTCTGACTTACGACGAGCTCAATAGTACCTTGCCGGCGGAAGTCGTGTCCTCGGACCAATTCGGCAGCATTATGTCGATGTTCAGCGAGATGGACATCGAGATCGTCGATGCTCCGGAAGGGGAGAGGGTTCGGAAGCGGTCTGGAAATGGCGAGGTCCGCGACGACGGTGAGGAGGCGGAAGCGGAGTCCGAGGAGGAGAACGACAAGCCGATCGACCTCACGCCGGGTGCGCTGAGCCGGACGGATGATCCCGTGCGGCTCTACCTCAAGGAAATGGGCAGCGTGGCGCTGCTCAGCCGCGAGGGAGAGATCGAGATCGCCAAGCGGATCGAAGAGGGCAAGAAGGACATTGCGTCGGTGATTTACGGCATGCCGATGACGATTGAGTTTGTCCTCGTCTTGCGGGATCAGCTGAAAGACGCCACGATTGATGTGCGCGAGATCGTGCCGGTGCAGGAGCAGGAGGAGGAGCTCGAAGAAGATCAGCAGCCGGTCGAGCGGGACTATGAAGAGCTGCGCGTCAAAACATTGGATGCCCTGAATGCGGTGCGCAAGGTGTCGCTCGCGCTGAAGGCGCTGGTGGAAAAGGGCAAGCACATCGGCGCCGATCCGGCGAAGCACAAGAAGTTCAAGAAACAGTTCGAGGTGGCACGCCAGCAGGTCGTGGACAAGATCGAGTCGGTCAATCTCCACGGGGTGCTCAAAGACCGAATGGTGCAGCGTGTCCGCGATTTGAACGTCCAGATTCGGTCGGCCGAGCGAGAGGTCATGAGCTGCCAGCGGCGGATTGGATTCGGCGGAGAAACGGGCGCGGAGCTGCTCAGGAAAATGTGCCGGACCAGACAGGATTTCCTGGCCGTGAAGCGGAAAGCGGGCGTCTCAGAAGAGACGCTCACGGACATCAAGAGGGTGTATCAAGCCGCCAAAGCCAAGATCCGGCAGTTGGAAGACGAAGAGGCGCTGGTTCCTGCAGAAGAGATCAAGGATGCCGTCAAGCATCTCGATGTCGCGGAGGAGAGGGTCAAGCGAGGCAAGGCCGAACTGGTGGAAGCGAATCTGCGCTTGGTGGTCAGCATCGCCAAGAAGTATACCAACCGAGGTTTGCAGTTTCTGGATTTGATTCAGGAAGGCAACATCGGCTTGATGAAGGCGGTCGATAAGTTTGAATACAAGCGGGGCTACAAGTTCAGCACCTATGCGACCTGGTGGATCAGGCAGGCCATCACGCGGGCCATTGCCGACCAGGCGCGGACCATCCGGATTCCGGTCCACATGATCGAGACGATCAACAAACTCATTCGGACCTCCCGGCATCTCGTGCAGAAGTTGGGCCGCGAGCCGCTGCCGGAGGAAATCGCCGAACGGATGGATCTGCCGTTGGACAAGGTGCGGAAAATCCTCAAGATCGCGCGCGAGCCGATTTCGCTGGAAACTCCTATCGGAGAGGAGGAGGACAGCCATCTTGGCGATTTCATCGAGGACAAGAAAGCCGTCTCCCCGTTGGAAGCCGCCATTCGCTACGATTTACAGCGGCAGATCAACAGCGCGCTGGAGACCTTGACGCCGCGCGAGGAGAAAGTCTTGCGTAAGCGGTTTGGGATCGGGGAAGCGACCGACCATACGCTGGAAGAAGTGGGACAGGATTTTGAAGTGACGCGCGAACGTATCCGGCAGATCGAAGCCAAAGCCTTGAGGAAATTGAGGCATCCGAGCCGGAGCAAGAAGCTCCGAAGCTTCGTGGAAAGTCTTTAGGCTCTGAAATAGGCGTGATTTGACTCCCGTTCCGATGGCGGCCTAGAATCTGTAGTGGGTCAAGATTCATAGGTAAGGCTAAGGCTGCCGAGAACCGTCATGGTCGTTGCTGTGGCTTAAACCTGAACCGTGCCGATCGGGCCCATAGCTCAGGTGGTTAGAGCGGCTGACTCATAATCAGCTGGTCCTAGGTTCAAGTCCTAGTGGGCCCACCAGGCTGCCAGGGAGCCTGAACGGCTCTCCACGTATGTGTCTTTGCGCAGACGGATAGAAAGGACACATTGAATCACAAGCTGTCTCCGCTCGTCGAATTGCAAAAGCTTGATCTTCGCATCATGGAGATCAAGGACATCCGAAGGAAAATCCCTGAACGCCTGCATATTGCAGAAACCCCTCTGAGAGACGCGACGCAAGTTCTGGATGACACGAAGGCCGCGGCCGATGCGGCGGCCAAAGAGCGGCGCGCGCATGAGAAGGATCTGGAAGCGCACGAGGCGCACACGGAGAAGATGAAATCGCACGCGGCGGGCCTGAAGACCAACAAGGAATATCAGGCACATTTGTTCGAGATCGAGTTGGCGAACAAGAAGCGTGGCGAGTTCGAGGAAAAGATTCTGCTGGCGATGGACAAGATC
>JAOUEB010000165.1 GCA_029858925.1 Nitrospira sp. | reverse complement strand
GGTGAGTCGGGGGTGACCATGTTCGCGACGGCAAAGCTGGCGGCGCGGTATCGTCGCGGTTTTCCGCAATCGTTACAGGGTGCACCGGTACTCCTGCCGACAACCGAGGCGATGCTCCGACAGCTGCTGAACCCGTGGCTAGCCCATCGCGAACTGTCTCCCAACGTCGTCGGCGAGTTCGATGACAGCATGACGCTCAAGACTTTCGGGCAGGATGGATACGGAATTTTCCCCGGCGCCACTGCGATCGAAAAGGAAATCTGCAGGCAGCATCGGGTGCAGGTGGTCGGACGACTGGACTCCCTCAAACAGCACTTCTACGCAATCACCGTGGAGCGGCGACTCAAACATCCGGCAGTCCTCGCAATCGTCCGGGCGGCCCGGCAAGACCTGCTTGGCTAACTCAACGAATCGGGCCCCAACACACGGGCTTGAGCCGGGCCGCGGTTCAATTGATGCCCAAAGCCCTCTACCGGCCTGTCGAGCGGCCCACGGCTTCAAGGAGTTCTTTCCGTTCCTGTGCCGTCAGTTCTTTCCAAACCCCGACATCTAGTCCTTTCACCGTAATGTGCATGATCCTGACTCGGTGGAGGGCCGTCACCCGGTAGCCGAGCGCCTGACACATACGCCTGATCTGCCTGTTGCGCCCCTCGGTGAGGACGATACGGAACCGATGACGGTCGATCCTGGTCATCCGACAGGGTTTCGTCCGGCTTCCAAGGATCGTCACCCCGTGGGCCATCCGATCCAGAAACGCTTGATCGAACGGCTGATCGACCTCGACGACATATTCCCGCTCGTGACCGAATTCCGCGCGGAGGATTTCATTGACGATGTTGCCGTCGTTCGTCAATAAAATCAGGCCAGAGGAATCCTTATCCAACCGCCCGATCGGGAAGATCCGTTCCGAATGCCCGATTTCCGCGATAATGTTCCGCTCGACATGCGGCTCGCTGGTCGTCGTGACGCCGACCGGCTTGTGATACTTGATGTAGATGGGTGCCTTGCCCCAGGGAATCACCTGTCCGTCGCGGGCAATGACGTCCGCGGGGCTCACCCGGTCGCCCAGCTTGGCCACACAACCGTTGACTGTGACGGCGCCCGATTCGACCAGACGATCTGCTTCCCGCCGGGAACACAGGCCGTGCTCTGTGAAGAATTTATTGATGCGGATTGCGGTGGTCACAGAAAAGCGCGTTGCGGCCGGACTTGCGCCCCGGCATGACGGCTCGCGTCAGTGGACGCGGCGGCCGGCCTTGATACGGCCCAGCATGCGATAGATCAAGCGGGCGATGGAAAATTGCGGCGCGGCGAACCCTTCGATGGGGGCGATTTCGCTGATATCCATACCTACGATACCAGGCCCATTGGCCAGGGCCGTGATCAGGTTAAGAGTATCGTACCAGCCCAGGCCGCCCGGCTCCGGAGTCCCCAGCGCAGGAATAATCGATGCGTCCAGCCCGTCGCAGTCGAACGTCAGATAGACCGGGCCTCCGCAGGCGGCAACGACATCGGGAATCCACTTGGACGCTTTTCCTTCATAGGGACCGGAGGGATCGACGATGTTTGCGGCAAAGAAGGTTGTGATCCGATCCGCTTTCTCGATTCGCACGATTTCTTCCTGACTAATCGATCGAATACCAACCTGCACCAATGAATGCCCGTCCTCCACCACCCGCGCCATCACACTGGCATGACTGAACGGGTTCCCTTGGTAGGCCTCGCGTAAATCGCCGTGGGCATCGATCTGCACGACGCACATCTGCGAATAGCGTTTGGCGTGGGCGCGGATCGCTCCCAGCGCTCCGGTGTGTTCCCCGGTCAGAGTCACCAAGAATCGTCCGGTCCCGACGTGCGGCAAGACGAAGCGTTCGATCGCATCGACAGCGGCGCGATCGACTTGCCCCCCAAGATCCAAGGCCGAGGCCGTGGCAATCCCACCCCATTCGCGAACGGGTTCGCATTTAAGCTGTTCATCATAAAACTCCACCTGGCCGGAGGCCTCAAGAATGGCGGAGGGACCGCGATCCGACCCGAGAATATAGCTGGAGGTGTGTTCGTAGGGCGCAGGCAAGACATAGACGCCCGCCTGGTCCGGATGGCACCAGGGTTCGTCGATTCCGAGAAAGTTATGCTCCGGTCCTTCCCAGCCGGTTGGAAGCGTCATAGTCTGCGGTATCCGTTCATCACGAGCCCCGTTTCCTCACACTCGTGGAAGCGGAACAGACGCCCACTAGCGGCGGGAGCGCTTAGGAACATTCTCCCCCGGAATGAATACCGCGAACGCAACCACGGTGGTCCACTTGCCCGGCTTGCCGATGGCCGACTGGGTGATATTCTGGGTCTTGACGATTTTCCCGCCCATCTTGAATACCTGCTCTCGCTCTTTCCATGCCACATTCGGATCGAATTCGACTCCCAAGGTCGTCGCAAGCATCTGTGCCGCCAGGTCTTCCGTGTATTCTCCCGTTTCTTCGTCCGTCTCACCATGGGCATGGTGCTCTGAGAGATAGCCGTACGTGCCGCGATCCGTAGGCTTCGCAAGACCGACGGAGGCTGAAACCAGCTGATTTCGTTCGTTGGTTTCGGAACGGGCCATGACACAAAACGTAATCTCTCCAGGCTTCAACAGTTTCTCCCCACGCTTTCTGGGAATGACCTTACAATGGGGCGGGAGGATGGACGACACACTAACCAGGTTGCAGTAGGCCACACCGGCACTGCGCAACGCTTCCTCGAAGGAGGTCAGCTTTTCCTTGTGGATTCCGACCCCTCTTGTCAAAAACATATGTGTCGGTACCATTCTCTATCTTCCCTTTCGTCTGATTGATTCCGTTTATCTGATTTCCCGGTTCATTTGGTGAGCCTTGCGAGAAGGCGCGCCGGACAAACGACACGGACCAGATTGATTCCGAGTTATCGGGCCGATTGTTGTATCAAGATCGGCCCCGCTTCGCAATATCTCCCGAAGATTTTTTTAGAGCCAACCGGCCGGTTCCTTCAAGTTCAAGACCAACAGTCTGGGCTCCGTCATGTCTTCGATCGCCGCCCTGACCCCCTCGCGCCCCAAACCGGAATCCTTCACGCCGCCGTACGGCATATGATCGGCGCGAAACGTGGGAATCTCATTCGCCAACACGGCGCCGACATCGAAATGGCGGAAAGCGTAAAAAATCTTGTTGACGTCTTGCGTGAACACTCCGGCCTGTAGGCCATAGTCCGATTGATTGAGCAGGGCAATGGCGTCGCTGAATTGACGGTAGGACGTCACCGTGATCACTGGGCCAAACACTTCTTGGCATGACACCTTCATGTCGGGTTTCACATTCGACAGCACCGTGGCCTCGACCACCGATCCCATCCGGTTTCCGCCCAATAGCACACGCGCGCCTGCTGCTACGGCTTCGCCGATCCAACTCTCGATGCGGCGGGCGGCGGCTGAGTCGATGACGGGACCGATGGTCGTCGATTCGTCGGCCGGATCCCCGGCCTTCAATCGCGCGACATGCGTTAGCAGCTTCGTCGTAAACAGGTCCGCGATCGAATGGTGGGCAAACACCCGCTGCACCGAAATACAGGTCTGCCCGGCGTAGCCGAATCCTCCGGCGGCGCAACGCTGGGCTGCCAGATCGAGATCGGCATCCGGCTCGATCACCACCCCCGCATTGCCGCCGAGTTCCAGGGTGACTTTTTTCTTTCCGCATTTGGCTTTCAACATCCATCCCACTGCCGCGCTTCCGGTAAAACTCAACAGCTTGAACCGTGGGTCCACGACCAACCGTTCCGCCAGCGCGTTGTCGCACGGCACCACATTGAGCCCACCCGGAGGAAGCCCTGCTTCCAAGGCGACTTCGCCCAGCAACAGCGCCGTCAACGGTGTTTGGGGAGCCGGCTTGATGAGAATGGGATTGCCGGCGGCCAGCGCTGGGGCGACCTTGTGCGCAACCAGATTCAGCGGAAAATTGAAGGGCGTGATGCCGAGGACGGGACCGATGGGAAAGCGCCGCAGAATACCCAGGTGCGAATCGGAGCCCGGCATCCAATCGAGCGGCAGCACCTCGCCTGGAATCCGCCGGGCTTCTTCAGCCGCGACCGTGAAAGTCTGCACCGCCCGGCTGACTTCCCGCTTCGCATCGGTGATCGGTTTGCCGGCCTCGGCGGTGATCGTCGACGCAAACTCGTCTCGCCGCCGGTCGATCAGCGCGGCAATCCGCTGGAGGATGTTGTAGCGGGCATGCGCCGGAAGCGCGCCCATCGCCGCAGCCGCGCCGGCCGTGGAAGCGATCGCCTGTTCGATGTCGGACTCCGCGGCCTGCGCGACATCGGCAATCGCGCGTCCATCGAACGGATTGACGACGCGGGACACCCGGTCGCCTTGTTTCCATTGACCATGAACGAGAAATGGACGCAGTTCCTGCACGGAGATACTCGCGGGAGTCGGCAATGATTACTCCGCCGCTTCAACCGGCGCAGCGGATTCAACAGCGGGTGGAGCGGCGACGGTTTCCTGCTGTGCCGCCACAGCCTTGGCGATCAGATCATCCGTTCCCCAATCCCGAACCGCTTCGAGAGTAAACCCTTCGTAGGTCGACACGCCGTGGCACGAGGGACAATCCGGCATGGGGACCTTTCGGTAGAACACCTCGCCAAGGCACGACATGCAAACCCAAAAATCGTCGTCACGATGGGATACGGGCCAGAACAGCTGCGT
>JAOUEB010000164.1 GCA_029858925.1 Nitrospira sp. | reverse complement strand
GCATCCGGTCATGAAAGATGGCCGCCGACTCGCCATTTCGCCGAGCCTTGCCGACATGCGCCGGCGAGTAGCCGCGCGGCTGGAGCAACTCCCGGCTTCGCTCCGCAATCTTGAGGACGCGCCGGCCTATGACGTTCAGATCTCATCATCGTTGCAAACGCTGGCACAAGACGTGGACCACGCTATGCAATCATCACCAGACCATCAAGGAGACACCAGATGAACAGATTGTCTATGACCGGCACACTTGCCAGAGTCATGCTGATCGCCGGGTTGACGGTTGGAACCACCGGCGTAATCGATGCGAAAGAGTCCAGTCCATCTGCGCCCAGGACGGGGCAGTGCAACGGTCCCTACAAGAACAAGCCGGTTCCGGCCAAGGCCCTGCGCGCGATCATTGCCTCACATGACCAATGGCTCGATGAACGCAACAAGCTGGGCCATCGTCGCGCTGATCTCTGTCAGGCAGACTTGCGGCAAGCGGCTTTGGCAGGCGTGAATCTGGAACGTGCGCTGCTCGAAGGAGGCATTTTTCGGCAGGCAAACCTGCGCGAAAGCAGCCTGGGGCTAGCCAGTTTGGCCGGCGCTGATTTCACCAAGGCTGTGCTAGAAGACGCAAACCTCTCCGGCGCCGACCTCCGGCATGCCCGTCTATCCGGCGCGAACCTAGTCCGCTCGTTCGGCGATGAAGCCGCCCTCTACAATGCCGTGCTCGCCGGAGCCAACCTGCATGCGTCTACCTTTGAACGAGCCCATTTCGAGGGCGCCGACCTCTCCTCGGCTGACCTGACCCATGCCGACTTGGTAGACAGCTATTTTTATGGAGCCTCGCTCGCCGGCGCCAACCTTTCCGGCGCCGATCTGACAGGAGCCGACCTCCGCCGCACCCGGCTCACCGGAGCGAACCTTCAGCAGGCCAACCTCCAGGGCGCCCTGCTGGACAATGCCCGACTCGACAACGCTCAGCTGGTCGAAGCCGACTTGGAAAGCGCCTATCTGGACGAAGCAAATTTGCGTGGGGCCAACCTGCGAGAAGCCATTCTCCGCGGGGCAGACCTTCGTTATGCCGCTCTGCAGGGGGCCAGTTTTCCACAGGCCGACTTGGAAGGAGCCAATCTTGAACAGGCTAGCCTGGTCAAGGCGAATCTCCAGTCGGCGAAGCTCCGGATGGCCATTCTTTATCACGCCGACCTAGATGGAGCCGACTTCAGAAATGCACACCTCAATCGCGCGGTTCTGATCGGAGCGCGGGGATCACACGCCATATTTGCGAAAGCCGATTTGACCGAGATCTATGCGCCGAAAGTCTCTCTTCGACAGTCTCAATTCAACGAGGCTGACTTGGAAGCGGCCAATTTTGTCGGGGCAGACCTGAGCGGATCGAACTTCACCGACGCCAACCTGACTCACGCGAATCTCCAAGAAGCCAAGCTTCTGGATGCCGTGATGGACAAGACCGATCTCACTGGTGCGCGCCTTGACTCGGCGGATCTCCGGGGCACGAACTTACGGGGTGCGACACTGACATCTGTGATCGGGCTGACGCAGGCGCAACTTGATGTCACCTGTGTCGATGAGCGGACAAAATTGCCGCCTGAACTGAACCGACCGGTTCCCTGCGGCCCCGTAAAGAAACGGACCAAACCATGACCGCTGCGCACGAACACCCCGTCGTGATCACCGAAGGGAAACTGGCCCTGGAGGGAATACTTGGCCTTCCGGCTGGCGCAAGCGGGGTGGTCGTGTTCGCGCACGGAAGCGGGAGCGGCCGGTTCAGCCCGCGCAACAATTTCGTCGCCCGCCGCCTGCAACAGAACGGCCTCGCGACCCTGCTCCTCGATCTGTTGACGCCGGAAGAAGCCGAGGATCGGCGCAAAGTGTTCGACATCGATTTGCTGGCGGATCGGCTCTTACTAAGCAAAACCTGGCTCGAAGGAGAGCCCAAGACGAAGAACCTGCGAATCGGCTATTTCGGCGCCAGCACCGGAGCTGGCGCCGCGTTGCAGGCCGCGGCGCGAGAACCGGCGAACATCAACGCCGTGGTATCACGAGGGGGACGGCCCGATCTGGCCGAACCGTATCTCGACCGAGTGACCGCGCCGACACTCCTGATCGTAGGCGGCTATGACGAACCGGTCATCGAGATGAACCAGGCAGCCTACGAACTCCTGACCTGCGAAAAGCAGCTCATCATCGTCCCCGGCGCGACCCACCTCTTCGAGGAACCAGGTACGCTGGAGCAGGTCGCGGACCATGCCTGCAAGTGGTTTCAGGCTTATCTGAATCGAGTCGTATAACGAGAAGAGCCCATGCGGTGCGGGTTGGAGAAAGGAGAACTCCTCAGGCAGATATCCGTTCCCATTCTCTGGCACGGGCGGCGAAGGCGTCTTTGTACTTGGGCCAATCGTGCAGTGTCGCAGGATCGAAATCGGCGCCGTTCGGCCACACCAGAGTTTTGACCTCCAAGTCGATGGCCACCTGGTTGAACAACTTAAGATCCAGTAGCGGACCGTAGAGTTCGCCTGCAAGAACCGGTTTGAGATAAACGATTTGCTCCGTGTCGTCAGTAAACTGCACGCGCAGCGTATACGGTTCGACAATCTCGACAGCCCGCACTTGATAAATAGGATGGGGCATGACTGTCCTACGTCAACGGAGCAATGGGCAATGGTTTATCGCCGGTCTGCAATCGGTCCCAATCGGCCATCAGTTCTGCCTGATGCAATTCAGCCCAGGCCTCGACATAACCGCTGCTGGCGTTTCGGCAACGCTCCGGCCAACATTTCCACCGGCTCGATCCCATACACCGCTACAGGCTCTTGGTAGTACGCGTGGAAGTGGGGCGTATGATGCGAAGCCTGAATCTCGACAAACATTCGGATGATAATCCCGAAAAACCGACACAGCTCTGGCATCAGCTCATTCTCCTCACTTGCTTCATGAGCCGCAATCTTGCCGTTTCAGGCAGCTGGCGTTTCCGGCTGCCCCGCACCGCATCATGAATAAAAAGGTGATCTTGCGTTATCTCACTTGTTCTCTTACATATTTCAGGATCACCCCCGCTGCGTCTTTCGCTGAGAGTTTCGTCGTGTCTATGGTGAGTTCCGGATTCAGCGGCGCTTCGTAGGGTTCTTGTAGTCCCGGCACGGTGGAGGATTCACCGCGCTGGCCCCGCTGGTACGTTCCCTTGTAGTCCCGCTGCATGGCCAGTTCCAACGGACATTCCACCGCCACCTCGATGAACCAGGGAATCAGGCTCCTGGCAAAGTCACGATAGACTCGCTTGTTGGCTGTTGCGTCGAAGATCACCGTCACCCCGTGCGCCGCCAACCTCGCTCCCATGAATGCCAGGGCGCGGTAAAAGAGATCGCGCTCCATCGGTGAGTAAGTCGGATTCGGCGTGAGCACCAGCCTGACGGCATCGGATTCCAACACCTCGACCGGACGGCCCAGACCTTCAAGCTGTGGGATCAGCGCGGCGACGATCGTGCTCTTCCCCGACGCAGGCAGGCCGGTGAGCCAAATGGCACAACTTTGAGGTCGAATCATGGATCCCACCAAGCCATCAGCAATCAGCTGTCAGCTTTCAGCATGGGTGAGAATCGAGGTTTGCTCTTCTCTTCTCAACTGAAGACCGAAAGCTGATCGCTAATAGCGCATCAGTTACCGCAATACTCATTCGCCCGTTCCGGCTCGAAGCGCGGGGCGTCGAGCACGTTTTCAACGAAACGAAAGAGGCTCCGTCGGACGTCTAGCGACAAGGTGGGATACCAGACCGGACTCGCCACGACCAGGCCGCGAAACGCGAAGAAGGGCGCCGCGGTTTCCATCACGGCCTTGTCGCCGCTGGCTTCCACATACGTGTCCCAGAACAATCTGAACAAGCTCTCGAACGGACCTTTGAGCTTGCCCCATCGAATCAGAGAGGCGAGGAGATAGTTGATCGTCATCGCGGTCACGTCGTCGGCAGGCTCTCCCCATTCCCCGCGGGACCGGTCCAACACGGAAAAATCCGTCCCTGCGCGGAACAATACGTTGTATGGGTGGAAATCCCCGTGAACTTGGGAAAGCCGAGCAGCCTTGCTGCGTAGGCGCCATCGCCACCGGTTACAGGCTTCCTCCACCGTGCGCAACAGATCTTCAGTAATAAAGCCGTACTGCTTGGGGTAGCTGTCCGTCAGCCCCATGATACATTCGCCATGGCCGATCAATTCACGGAGCCGGCGCTTGTAGAGATCTGCGTCCCGGCGTTTCGTCGCATGGATCTGCGCGAGATACCGCGCCAGCGCGATCGTTCGTGACCGGTCGAGCGCGCGCAGCGCTCCGCCCTTCGCCAGCCGCTCAAGATCCAGGTGATAGCTCGCCCCCTCCGCCCATTCGTTCAGGACGAAGAACTCACGGGCTTCAGCAACGGAGAAGAGCGCCTGCTTCCCATCAAATGCGCCCACATCGAGAGTCTTCACGTGGCGTGGGAGCCGACCGTAGGAATCATAGTCCCACAGGATCGCTTGGGCACGGTCAGCCATGTGCTCATGCCCAAAAGGGCCCGGCCTCATGGTTTCTAGTACGGCGGACTGCAGCCGACCCCCGAGTCGGAACGTCAATTTGACCGGCGTGCCATATCCATAGCGTTTCTGCTCCCCCTGCGAACTGGCCTTGCCGATGACCTTGTAGGACAGAAGCCTGGTCTCGGGACCGAACCGGCTCTGGAGAT
>JAOUEB010000163.1 GCA_029858925.1 Nitrospira sp. | reverse complement strand
GGACCTGTCGGCTATCCGATTTTTGACGTGATGGGCCGGCAGCGCCTCGATTTTTTCTTGTTCCTGGGCGATACGATCTACAGTGACAATCCCTGCCCTTCACCGCCGAATGAGACGGGCGCCGATTTCAAGGCGGCCACGCTGGCCGAGTATCGCGCGCGGCATCGCTACCAGCGAGGGGCCGAATCGCTTCGCCGATTCCTTGAACGCGTTCCAGTCTATGCCATATGGGACGATCATGAAGTGCGGAACGATTTCTCCGGGCCGTTCGATCCACAGATGCCGGCGGGCCGTCAGGCCTTGCGGGAGTACTGGCCGATCTCAACCCATACGGACGAGCCTCATCGGTTGTATCGTTCTGTTCGGTACGGAGCGGATCTCGAATTATTTATTCTGGACACTCGGCAATATCGGAGCCGTGATGCCGACCCGGACGGACCGGCCAAAACCATGCTGGGGGCTGCGCAATTGCAGTGGCTGATCGAGGGGCTCGCACATTCTTCAGCGACGTGGAAAGTTATTGCGACGTCGGTTCCGTTGTCGATCCCGAAGGGGGGAACGGGGTATTCCGACGGGTGGGCCTCCGGTCCTAACGGCCCAGGATTTGAACGGGAGCGGCAGGTGATTGTCGACGCGATTCTTGCCGGCAAGGTGAAGAATGTCGTGTTTCTAGCCGGCGATGTGCACTGGGTGCAGGCGAATGCGTACGATCCAAACCAAGACGGCATCATCGATTTTCATGAGTTCGTGGCAGGTCCGTTGTCTGCACGCCCAGGCCGGCTTACGCCGGCGAGCGAGGTGCTGCACCCATTGCGGTTGATCAATGAGGAGGGGTACCACAATTTCGGATTAGTCAGGATCACCAAGACAGTGTTCGAGGTGACAGTCGTAGACGATGCGGGTCAGCCGAGATTTTCTCACCGCCTCACGGCGCAGTAGGTCCTCATTTTCCACGAGCCTCTTGCAATCTCTGCCGGGTGCCGGTTACGGTACACCTTCTTGTTTGCCAATGTCGAAAGGGGAATCAGTCATGCCAGGATTGCTCTCTGCGGATGATATTTTCTCGAAGGTGGAAGCTGCAGCCGTGGCGGCTACAGGGCTGGATGAGAAGGCGCTCCAGATCGATTATCCGTCGCTCAAGGAGAAAATTCACGCGGCGCTCGGTGACCGCAAAGTCGCTTTGTGCCACATCAACAAGTTCTTGCCGGAAGGGTATGAGGATCAAGGCCGGTTCAATCTGGTGCTGCTGACCGTAGGCAACGTGGTGTTTGACATCGTGATCGGCGATTCCTATTTCCGGTACGATGTCGTGTCGGTCGGCCAATTGGATAAAGTGCAGCTGATCGATGCGATGTGGGACAACCGGGAAAAGCGGCGGGAAGAGCCATTCCTCAGCTTGAGGTTGATGCATGGCGAGGAAACGCACCTCTTGCTGGCGCTGGATGAGGACGAGCGAAAGAGCCTTCTGGCGGTTGCCTCGGCGGTCACAGCGGCTCGGAATCCGGAACGCTGAACGCTCAAGCAAGAGAATTCCTGCAGAGCAACGCGGGATCAGGGCATCTGAGTGATGCGCCTCATGTGACGCGCGCTTATTTCTGGAACACCTTGTTCTCTCCGGGCGACGCGAAGACCTCGTCGAACTGCACCTTGCCGGCCACGATCTTGTACGGGAAATAGATCACGACGGAGTAGTTGTCGCGGTGGTCGAGCGCGGCCGCGATCGCATGCGTTTTCTCGGTACCCCCCGGCGGCACAACCTCAACGTCGGAGAACAGTCCCGTTGCCTTGTACTTGCCCGTGAGAGCTCCGGCTCGGAAGTGTGTTTGCAACGTGGTGATGATTTCCTCAGATGGGGGCGGTTTGGTTCTGTCGTATTCTTCGACAGCCACCACCTTCCCATCCGGGGTCATGGCGCCGCCGTAGGGAGTGAATTGGCCCTGTTGTTCCAGCATGTGCGTGCCCACTGGAATCATGGCGGTCATGATTGCTTCGGTTTCAGATCCGGCATCGCCCATGGGATCCGCATGAACGGCGGCAGCGGTCAATAAGAAGAGGGCAAGGGTGACGGCTGTCATTCTCGCGCATACCGTCGTGTATGAGAAGGATGTGTCAAAGAAGGTCATGCCGTGTCCTTGGCTGTGTGCTCCGTGGTTGTGACGACGCGATCGATCCCGGTAACATGTTGCTACCCAGCTGATCGACTATTCTGTGGCGCTTGATGTCACCTTGTTGGTGAGGAGCAAATTGGGTGGTGGCCCGATTGGCTCAAACGTCTTCAGCAACGGAACATCGTCTTTGTGCACCCACAGCACATCGTGATTATACGAACCGCGCGGTCCTGATCCACCGGAGAAGGTCTTGCCATCGGGGGTGAAGGTCCAGCACATATCTTCGCCGGCTGTGTTGATGGTATCGCCGAGGTTCAATGGCTCTTGCCATTCGCCCTTTGGATTCTGATAGGAAATCCACTCATCATGCCCACCCCGAGAGCCGAAGTCAGCGCGCGTACTCGTGATAATGAGGCTCTTCCCGTCCTTTGACAGGCCGGTCCAGTGCAAATGGTCGCGGTAGGGTGAATTGATTCGTGGCCCCAGGCTCTCAGGTTTCTGCCAGGCGCCGTTCTTCTTCTCGACTTTCCAAATGTCGCTGTCTTGCGTGACTCCCGGTTGTTGATAGCTGAAGTAAATCAGGCTGTCGGAGGCAATAATCGGGCAGTGTTCCTCGCCGGTCGGCGTATTGATGTGCGGGAGTTCCGGTACATCGTTCCAATTTCTGGCCGGTTGCCAGACGCCATTGATTTTCTGGGTCACGTAGAGGTCGCCGGTCGAGAGGTTGCCCGGCTCGTATCTCGTGAAATACATGGCATTGCCGTCATCCGAGAGGCTGGGTTCCAGTTCCCATGCAGACGTATTGATATTCGGTCCCACAGTCGGATCAATGTCCGGTCCCAAATGAATCGGGCTTTGCCACGCGCCGTTCACAGAGCGGGACATCCAGATGTCGAAGTTGTAGGGAACCCCAGGTGACGGGATACTCCCTTGGCGCCCTGAGACGAAGACGGCGGTCTTCCCATCGGCACTGTAGGTCATCTCGATCTCTGCTTCCGATGAGTTGATGGGCTCACCCATGCTTTTCGACAGTGAGGTAGTTGCTTTCGCGTGTTCGCCGGTCGGCGTGTCCATGCCCGACATTGCAAACGTCACGGTCGGGGCGAGAAGAAGAGTAAGCACTGTCAAACTGCGATTCAGGCTAACGGCTTGTGCGTTCATACAACCTCCGTATTCTGGTCATGGGTAGTAATGTGCAGCCGCGTCGGGCGTCAGATTTCTCCCGCGTTCACTTGCCGGACCCGTTCTGCCGGGACGCTGAGTGCGGCCAGGAGGTAGTCTTTAAGCTGGTCGCTGAACGGCTGGACGGCAAGGGCTCGCTGCATGCACAAGAGCCAGGCATCGCGTTCCTCGTACCCGATCGTGAACCGCTTGTGCGCGCCGGGAATGCTGATCGGCCCATAGTGCTGCTGAAACAGCCTCGGACCTCCCAGCCAGCCGCACAGGAAATACGTCAACTTCTTGCGTGATTCGGTGAGATCAGGCGGATGCATATTTCTGATCGTTTCAGCTTCAGGCAATGTATCCATATTGACGTAAAATTCATCGACCAAGTTGGTGATGCCCTCCAGCTCGCCTGCAGCCTGGTAGGGGGTGATCTCAACCTGGTCTTCCTGTTCCGTGTGTGACATGTAAATCTTCTATGACGCTTGTGGTGAAAACTGAAATGCGAGGTGTGCGGAGGGCTTCATGTTTACAAACTTGTCGGCCCTTGTGTATATGCCAGAGAAAATCTGCACGGGCGGAATTCCCGCGCTTGTCCTCAAAAGCTCAGGGTCGCCGCTCCTTGCTTGATCAATTCGTGCATTGCACCGGATCCAGTGATGATCACGCCTTCAAGCAAGTCTTCCTGCGAGTAACCACGGACCTTTGCACAAGGGGGGCACACCAGGATCTTGGATCCGCTGGCACTGACTTTTTGGATCATGTCCTTCATCGGTGGATCCATGGGATTCAGATGCACTGAGTCGGCGGCTCCTTTCCTGACCCAATCGACTCCCGAACTGGTCAGGAACACAGTAACGTCCAGGCCTGAATTGATGCCTCCGTTGGCGATGCTCCAGGCGACAGAAGCGCGTTCGTCGTCCAATCCGCGAGTGATTACGATGACCAACTTCTTCTTCTCTTCCATTGAGGATCTCCTTGCTCGTTGTAGTTTCTATGACAAAGCCATTCTGCTGGTCAACGGGAGAAATAGTAAGATTAGGGTCAGATCGTGCTGCGTTCATCATCAACTGCCAGGGGATGCACCAGTTCGTGGTCAAAGTGCAATTTCAAGAGAATTGCTCGTGTCATTTGGGACTTCGCAACTGCTCAGGTTGTTGGGATCCAGATAGACCTGGATAATGAACTCACCGGGATGGGGAAGATTGTGCATAGCCATTAGTGGTAGTCCCCATTTTCCGCAAGAAATTTCTGGGGGCTACACTAGCTCTTTGTGTAAAATGGCAGGGAGTGCACCGTCGCGTCGTATTTCTTCCCCTCAACTTCCACGGTCAGTTCTGTGCCGGGCTTACTGAAATCCCGTAGCGGAAATCCGAAGGCAATCACCTGATTGAGCTGCGGCGAATGGGCGGCGCTGCTGATCCAGCCAACTTCACGATCGCCACTGAAGAG
>JAOUEB010000162.1 GCA_029858925.1 Nitrospira sp. | reverse complement strand
AAGATTGTCGACACAAAAATACCCGGCATCTTCAAACGCCTTGAGCGCGAGAGACTTCCCGGAACCGGATAATCCACTGATAATGACTAAGCTGAGCCGTGCCATGTCCTTCTTAGTTTAACGAGCTCACCCTGCGGGAGCCGCCGCGGAGGCAGGAATGACTCGTGCACGGATTGCCGCATTGATGACAGCGCACAGTCGTACGGCCCGCGATACAGAAGACTTGTGAGATCCGCGCAGAAAACTGTCTCGACTGACCGACGGCCAAACTGGTTGGGATCTCCCACGCAGGATTTCGTGGCGAGAATACGGACAGAAACAAGGGGGCATGAATCATCCCCATTCACTTCCGGGATTACATCAATTGGAGAAAACAGACCCGACGTAGCACTGCAGCACCTACTACACGTCCTTTTCATTCGTCATCAGATTGGTTCTCGGCTTTCTGGTTCCAACAGGCTTGTGACTGACCAGGCGCCCTTTCCATTTTCTGAGCTGGGCATCGACTCGATCAACAAGCGCATCGATCGTCGCATACATTTCTCGAGTCGATGTTTTTGCCTGCAGGGCTTTCCCGTTCACCGTTCCGATTACTTCGGCCAGATGCTGAAGCTTTTCGACTCCCAACACGACTTGAAGGGATCCGACCTTCAGCCCATATCGATCCAGCCTGCCAAATCGATTCTCCACGTACTCCCTCAGTGCAGGAGTGATATCCATATGGCGGCCGGTGATTCTAAGCTCCATACATACCTCCTACTTGTTAGTGACTGTGGCATCCTGATGCAGGCTAGAAGAAGCGTTTCCGCTGGCCTGCAGATGGAATATTCTCCTCTGCCCGATACTTGGCGACGGTTCGTCTGGCAATAAGAACTTGTTGAGTGCGGAGACGGGCGGCTATTTCCTCGTCCTTCAACGGTCGCTTGGTATCCTCCTCCGACACCAGCTTTTTGATCATCTCTCTGACGGACACGGACGAATGCATATCCGAGGGCTGATCGGCTCGCTGCAGTCCCGCGTTGAAAAAGAACTTCAATTCCAACATGCCCTGGGGGCAATACATATACTTATTGGCTGTGACACGGCTGATGGTCGACTCATGCATCCCGATGTCTTCGGCCACCTGCTTGAGCACCAGAGGCTTGAGGTGCGATACGCCGCGGTCGAAGAATTGTTCCTGAAACTTTACAATGCTCGTTACAACCTTCACGATCGTTTTGTTGCGTTGTTCGATGCTCCGGATGACCCACTGGGCGGCCCGCAACTTCTCATCCATATAGGCCTTCGTTTCAGGAGCGCCCCCCTGGCCGGAAGCCATCAATTGTTTGTAATACGGGCTGATCCGCATGCGCGGGAGGCCATCGTCATTCAACAGGACGGCCCATTCTCCTTCATCTTTGACGACGAACACATCCGGCACGATGACATAGTTCTGCGTGTTCGTGAACGGTCGGCCTGGCTTGGGTTCAAGATTTTCAATAACCTTGGTGGCCTGGAATACTTCATCGACCGTCACATTCAGCGCTTTGCCAATTTTGGCATATTGCTTCTTTTCCAGATCCTTTAGATGATGGAGGATGATGCCCTCAACAACCGATCCTTTAAGAGCGCCTGGCCGCGCGCCCAATGAACCGATCGGATTGCGGCCTAAATGCCCGAGTTGAAGCAAGAGGCACTCGGGAAGGTCTCTCGCGCCGACACCGGTCGGGTCGAATGTTTGGATGTCCTTGAGCACAGAGCCGGCCTCGGCTTCCGTAAAGTCGGTTCCGGCCACGACCTCGGCCAACGAAATTCGAAGGTATCCGTCATCATCCAAATTACCAATGATCAATCGTCCGATCGCTTTCCCTCGATC
Source organism: Nitrospira sp. (assembly GCA_029858925.1). Classification (GTDB taxonomy): domain Bacteria; phylum Nitrospirota; class Nitrospiria; order Nitrospirales; family Nitrospiraceae; genus Nitrospira_D. The sequence continues at coordinate 2,874 of JAOUEB010000162.1, read as the reverse complement.
GGACAATCCGGACAAGGACAACTGCCATAGGAGATGCTCTTCGAGCGATGTCGCTTTGGCGACGGTTTGCTCATAGGAAGGAAACTCATCCTGGGAGGAGGACGCACGCTCGGAATCCCCCGCCCGACGGTCGCTTCCAAAATACTCCTCCCATCCGGATGCGGTGAATTCTTCAGGCGCGCCCTGCTCTTCCGGCGTCCCTGCTTCTTCAGAGGGCTCTTGACTGGCTGCGGCAGGCAGTTCCTCGGATTTGTCTTCAGCGGTGGCAGTTTCCGCTTCCTCCGCTTCTGTCTGCGCTTCATCCAATAATGGGTTTTCCAAAAGGTGTTGCGCGAGACTCTGCTGAAGTTCCAAACGAGACAGCTGCAACAGCTTGATCGCCTGCTGCAATTGCGGCGTCATGATCAACTTTTGGCTGAGCTTTAGATCTAGGCGCAGTTTCATTATGGACACCTATGCGGCTACAACTTGAACCGATCTCCAAGATACACCGCTCGAGCAGTTTCACTCTTCACAATGGCTTCAGGAGGCCCCGATTCCAAGATCAGCCCTTCATTGATAATGTAGGCTCGGTCAACGATTGAAAGTGTCTCCTGCACGTTATGGTCGGTAATCAGAATGCCGATCCCTTTGTCCTTCAGTCGCGTGATGATCTGCTGAATGTCCGCCACCGCAATGGGATCAATGCCGGCAAATGGCTCATCCAGCAGCATGAACGAAGGAGTCGTGGCCAACGCCCTCGTGATCTCCAATCGCCGACGTTCTCCGCCTGACAGCGCATAGGCCATGCTCTCGCGAATATGGAGGAGGTCCAATTCTTTCAACAAGTCATCCACTCGGCGAACGCGTTCTTCACGAGCATACCCCAGCATTTCCAAGATCGCCAAGACATTATGCTCGACTGACAACCGGCGAAACACCGAGGACTCCTGCGGCAAATAGCCGATTCCTCGCCGTGCCCGCTTATACATCGGGAGATCTGTCACAGATTCGCCGTTGAAGGTGATGTCTCCTTCATCCGGTTGGCACAGGCCAACCATCATATCGAAGATCGTCGTCTTTCCGGCTCCGTTCGGGCCCAACAGCCCCACAACCTCACCGGCCCGCACCTCGATCGCAACCCCCTTAACAACCTTGCGGCCCCGAAAACTCTTGACGAGTCCGCTGGCCCGCAGACATGATACGGTCTTGGCTGGCGCCACATCTTCGACCGCCTCTGCGCCTGCGTGAGTCCTCTGAGTCATGGCCCGACCTCTTCCTCGATACGGACATGCGAGTCTCCCTCAACCACGCTTCGTTCCTCTGTCAGATAGATCGTGATCTGTTTCCCGCTGACGCGCGTCCCCTTTTCCCACGCGACAGGGTCTCCCGTCAAAACGATCTTGTCCCCCTCGCTGAAGTACACGGCCTTCTGGCACGTCGCGTTACCTGTCGCGTACTTTATTTTGACATGGTCGATCGCCTCAACTCTATTCACGGAATGGTTCGACATCGTCGGCGGCGCGTCTTCCCTCTTGCCTGCCGATTGTCTGGCAATCTGCCCAGCCGAGGTTGATGGCGCTTGCCCACTGCCTTGTGAATGGAACAGGACGATCATCTTATCCGAATAGACCAGAAGCGGTCCTCTGGTCAGCACAACTGTTCCCTCAAACACAGCCCGGCTGTCTTGCTTTCGTACCGTGACTTTCTTGGCCGTAATCGTGGTGGGGACAGGGGCAATTGCTCCGCCTTTTGGCAGGGACCCCGGTTCCGCAGTATGACCGCCTGACACGACTCCAAGCAGAAACACGTTAAGAAGCAGGAACAAGATCCACATGAACGTCCCCTAAAATTTCAAATTCCCCCGCAGCCATCCGGCCAAGCAGCCCATGTCCCGTCACTTCAATTCCAGGGCCGACGATTCGGACAGGGTCATCCGTGTGAATCTCTTTTGTTTCATCCGTCCATGCCAGATGATTCGTATAGATGGTGTATCCACTTCTAGTTTCAACAACCAGCGGTTGCACCTGATTAGCCAATGCAAGATTTTTAGTTGCGATATCAAGTGTTCCCTCTTCTCCAGATAGAGTCAGCTCTTTCCCCATCTCGTCATAAAACGTGATATCGACTCCCGTAAGCACTGCCCGTTTCTCCCGTTCGAACAATCGCGCCTGCTTAGCCTGAACTTTCCATTCGACCGTATCACCTTTGGACTGGGTGAAGATGAACTCTGAGATTTTGGCATCCGCCTGTTCAATCACTCCGGAAGGAGCCGGTTGGGTTGTAGACGCCGAATCCGCATTCATAAAGAGAAGATAGCCGAGAAAGGCTGATAAGAATAGGCTTAACGTCAGAAGCGTACGTCTCGCAATTCGTTCCCACATAAGGGCTGAATCTTTCTTACAGTAGTTAAAATTATACTGGCACGATCGTAGCATGCACGGCATGGCAAGTAAACGTCTCGAAGGATCTTCGGGAGAGCGTTCAACCTAAAAACGGCAGTCCACGTGTCAGGTCGGCGCAGTTTCTGAGATCAACAAGGCCGGTGGGCCCGCTGTTGGGAGCATACATTTGGCGAACGCGCGGGTGAGCCTCGCCCGCAGGCGTTCGGCATCGGTCCACTGCTCCGCAGTCGCTTTCAGGGTACGCAGGAAGCCCGCCAAGTTGGTCAGTATGGCTTGGATGGTGGACTGCTTGGCGTGCAGGCTGGTGATCGGGAGACGTGTTTGTCCGGCGTGGTGTGTGTGCGTGGCGACGCCATGCAGCAAGAGCGGTCGACTGGAGATCGCCTCGAAATGTTTGTGTGGCTGGGCCAGCCGCACGAACAGCGTCCACCAGTTGTAGACGAGGGTGACCATCCGTGCCATGACCCGGCAGCGCGCCAGATCCTGGGTG
>JAOUEB010000161.1 GCA_029858925.1 Nitrospira sp. | reverse complement strand
ATTTCCCCCAGCGCGTCGATGCGGCTCCGGGGAGTCGCGGCCCCGCCTGTAACAATCAAGGCCTTGACGATCCCGCCCTTGGTCGCGGCGTCTTTGAACACTTTGAACTCGCTCGCAGCGGCAAACGATGTCACGTCATGGAGCGGCATGCCGAAGCGTAAATCTGGCTTGTCCGATCCATATCGGCCCATCGCCTCCGCATAGGTCAGACGAGGAAAAGGCGCCGGCAATTCCACGCCTCCCGCCTCGCGGAATATCGTGACGATCATCCGTTCCATCAATGTCATGACCTGCTCGCGATCGACAAACGACAGTTCGAGATCGATCTGCGTGAACTCCGGTTGACGATCGTTCCGGAGATCTTCGTCGCGGAAACACCGTGCAATTTGATAGTAGCGATCGACGCCGCTGACCATCAGCACCTGCTTGAAGAGCTGCGGCGACTGCGGCAAGGCGAAAAATTGGCCGGCGTTCACGCGGCTGGGCACCAGATAGTCCCGCGCGCCTTCGGGCGTGCTTTTCGTCAACACCGGCGTTTCAACCTCCAGAAACCCCTCCGTATGGAGAAAGCCTCTGGCGGCCTGCGCAATGGCATGCCGCATGCCCAACAACTTCTGCATGCGTGGCCGGCGCAGATCGAGATAGCGGTACTTCAGACGAATGGACTCCGTGACGTCCGCATCGTCCTCGATGAGAAACGGCGGCGTCTTGGCTTCGTTCAAAATCTCGACGTCATCCACGAACACTTCGATCTCGCCGGTCGGCAGATTGGGATTCTTGGATTCATCCGGGCGGGCCATGACCTGGCCGGAAATCGACACCACACATTCGCTCCGCAATGTATGCGCAGCCTTGTGCACGGCCGCATTCCGCTCCGCGTTGAACACCGCCTGCGTGAGGCCCGTTCGGTCGCGCAAATCGATGAACATCACCGTCCCGTGATCGCGCCGCCGCTGCACCCACCCATTCAAGACGACCGATTGCCCCACCTGCTGCTTGGTCAACTCGCCGCACTTGTGCGTCCGTATTTTCATGGTTACGCTACTTTCACTTTCTTCGGCCTGGCCCAGCCTTCGCGTCTGATCGGGCGCTTTGGCCGCGACGCAGGCTCCTCTCCACGTTCGATCGCCGCGACGCGTTCTCCGACTGACTCTCGCAACGCATTGGCTTCACGATCGGTCAAGAATCGAAATTCTCCCGACTCCAGCCGTCCCAACGACAACGGCCCCATCTTCACTCTGGTCAAGCGAATGACCGGATGGCCGACCGACTCCAGCATCCGCCTCACTTGGTGTTTACGCCCTTCGCGGATAGTGACCTCCAACCAGGAATTCTGCTGCGCTTTTTTGATCTTCTTCACCTGCGCCGGGCCGGTCATTCCGTCTTCAAGCTTCACGCCGCTCTCCAATTGCCTGATCTCATCGTCAGTCAATATCCGCTTGACCTTGATCAGATAGGTCTTGGGCACATGATAGCGGGGATGCAACAGCGCTTGCGCAAGATCGCCGTTGTTCGTCAACAGCATCAAGCCTTCGCTCTCGAAATCCAGCCGCCCGACCGGAAACACCCGAACCGATACCCCGCGAATAAAATCTTTCACGGTCGGCCTGCCACCAGGATCGTCCAACGTGGACATGACATGCTTCGGCTTATTCAGCATCAAATAGACAAAGGGCTGTGCGTGGCTCAGATGCTTGCCGTCGACTTTGACGTGATCGCGCTCGGGATCGACCTTCGTCCCAAGTTCCGTCACAACCTTGCCGTTGACCGTCACCCGCCCGGCGGCGATGAGCGTTTCCGCCTTCCGACGGGACGCGAGACCTGAACCGGCGATCAATTTTTGAAGTCTGATTTCCATTTCAAATCTCCGTGAAGCGTATCTCGTATCTCGTCGTTCGCAGGATCGGAAATGTCCGCGCTTCACGCTTCATGCGCCTTACTCCCATTCTATAGTGCTCGGCGGCTTGGAACTGATGTCATACACGACCCGGTTCACGCCCTTCACTTCGTTGATGATCCGATTCGACATCTTGCCCAGCACCTCGTTCGGAATCTTGGCCCAGTCGGCCGTCATCCCGTCTACGCTGGTCACCGCACGAATCGCCACGACATTTTCATACGTCCGTTGATCGCCCATGACACCGACTGTGCGAATCGGCAGGAGGACGGCAAAAAATTGCCAAATCTCCCGATACAGCCCCGCCCCTCTGATTTCTTGGTCTACAATGGTTTCCGCCGCGCGCAAAATCGCCAATCGCTCCGGCGTGACCGAGCCCAGCACCCGGATGGCAAGGCCTGGGCCTGGAAACGGCTGCCGCCAAACAATCTCGTCCGGCAAACCCAGCTCCTTGCCCAGCACACGCACTTCGTCCTTGAACAATTCCCGTAAAGGCTCGATCAGTTTCAGCTTCATCCGCGCCGGCAATCCCCCGACGTTGTGGTGTGTCTTGATCGTCGCCGACGGACCTTTGAAACTGATGCTTTCGATCACATCGGGATACAGCGTGCCTTGGACGAGATAGGCGGCGCCCTTCAGTTTCTTGGACTCCGCTTCGAAGTGCTTGATGAACTGACGGCCGATGATCTTCCGTTTCCGCTCGGGGTCCGTCACGTTCTTCAATCCGGCCAGAAACGCTTTCGTGCCGTCGAGCACGCGAAGTTTCAGATGCAGCTGCGACGCAAACGTTTTCCGCACCTGATCGCGCTCACCAGACCGCAACACGCCGTTATCGACAAAGATGCAGGTGAGCTGATCGCCGATGGCGCGATGCGTGAGCGCCGCCGCCACCGAGGAATCGACCCCGCCGCTCAAGGCGCAGATGACGCGCGCCGTCCCGACTTGTTCACGAATTTGTTTGACCGCCGTCTCAACATACGACTGCATCGTCCATGTCGGCTTGCAGCCGCAAATCTCATAGATGAAATTGCGAAGGATCTTCGTGCCGTCCGGCGTATGAGCGACTTCGGGATGGAACTGCAGGCAATAGATGCGGCGCTTCTGGTCGTCCCGCTTCATCGCCGCAATCGGGGAATTACCCGTATGCGCGATGGATCGGAATCCCGGCGGCATGCGTTCGATGCGATCGCCGTGCGACATCCACACGGTCGTCGAGCCGCCCCGTCCAATCCCCTTGAAGAGATCGCCGGCATCATCGATCGTCAACTCGGCCCGGCCGTACTCCCGGTGTTTCGACTTAGCGACGTCGCCGCCGGACAGATGCGTGACCAGCTGCATCCCATAACAGATGCCGAGGATCGGAATCCCCTGATCGAAAAGTTCCTTCGCAACGGTCGGCGCCTTTTTCTCGTAGACGCTGGAGGGCCCCCCGGACAAGACGATGCCCTGCGGGCGATAGGCTAAAATCGTGGCCAACGGCACCGTGCACGGAAGGATCTGTGAATAGACCTGCGCCTCGCGGATGCGCCGCGCGATCAATTGAGTATATTGCGACCCAAAATCGAGGACGAGGATCCTATTGTGCCAAAGTTCCATTGAGTTAGCTTTCAGCTTTCAGCTACCAGCGCCGGATTCCACCGGCTTTTCGCTTCCTTGCTTGAGATACGGGTAAATCCGGAGCAGGAAGGATTCGTGTCTTGCTGAAAGCTGACAGCTGTGAGCCGTGAGCCTTCGGTCACTCCCAATCCATCCGGTAATTCGGCGCTTCCTTGGTGATGATCACGTCATGCACGTGGCTCTCGCGGAGGCCAGCCGGCGTTTGACGAATAAACGTCGCGTTCTGTTGCAGGTCCGCAATCGTCTTACACCCGCAATATCCCATCCCGGATTTAACGCCGCCGACCAACTGGTACACAACGGCAGCCAGCGGCCCTTTGTAGGGCACCCGTCCCTCGATGCCTTCGGGAACCAGCTTCTGTGCCGGACGCCCCCCCTGTCCATACCGATCCCCGCCGCCTCGCTCCATCGCGCCGATCGAACCCATGCCGCGATAGACCTTGTAGGTTCTGGCCTGATACAGCACGGTTTCTCCGGGCGATTCCTCCGTGCCGGCCAAGAGACCACCGAGCATGACCGACGAGGCTCCCGCCGCCAGCGCCTTGGTGATATCGCCTGAAAACTTGATGCCGCCGTCCGCGATAATCGGCACTCCGCTGCCGCTCAACACTTTGGCGCAATCGGCAATCGCCGTCAGCTGCGGCATGCCGGCGCCGGACACGATGCGCGTCGTGCATATCGAACCGGGCCCGACACCTACTTTCACCGCATCGACACCCATTTTGAGCAGATCCTTGGCCGCTTCAGCCGTTCCGATGTTTCCCGCGATCAGTTCCAGATCCGGATACAGGTTTTTGATCATCTTCACGGTATCCAACACGGCTTGCGAATGGCCGTGCGCCGTATCGACGACGACCAGATCCACTCCGGACTTCTTGAGCAGATGCACGCGTTCTTCAGTTTCCGGCCCGACCCCCAGCGCCGCCCCCACACGCAAACGCCCATGCGCATCCTTGCAGGCATTGGGATACTTGATGCGCTTTTCAATGTCCTTGATCGTGATCAGGCCTTTCAGTTCGAACTGCTCGTCCACCACCGGAAGCTTTTCGATGCGGTGCTCATGGAGAATATCCCGCGCCTTCTCCAGGCTGGTGCCTTCAGGAGCCGTGATCAGTTTGTCCCGCTTCATCACTTGAGACACTTTGAGATCCATCCGAGTTTCGAATCGCAAGTCGCGGTTGGTGAGAATGCCGACGAGCTTGCGCCCCTTGGTCACAGGGATCCCGGAAATCCGGTATTTCGACATCAGATTGTGCG
>JAOUEB010000160.1 GCA_029858925.1 Nitrospira sp. | reverse complement strand
AGGCAACGGATCTGGCCATTGAACAAGTGCCGCTGGGAAATGGACGGACGTTGTCATTGGCCTTTACCAAGGTCGCTGCTGGGTTAGCCTGCCGGGACGCCGTCTGCGATGTCACGGAGCTCATGGGGGATGGACTCGATGGATCGTTTACCGGAAGAGGAACGATCACCCTGCAACAGCCGATCCAGGACAGCCGATTGGCCCTCACCGTAACGATCATCCCCGGGGTGGGCTTCGCGTCAAAAGCGAACACATTGGGTCTTCCTCCCCTCCCCCCGGGAACCCCGGTCACGGTAAAAATAGCGGGGACATTGGCACAAGCCAGGATCGCGTTGTAAAGTAGGTCGGAAGGTGCAAGGTTCACGATGCAAGGCGGCACGGTGCAGGGTACAAGTTACAAGGTTCATGTGCATCGGAGTTGTAGGCTCACACTTGAACCTTGTGCCTTGTAACTTGAACCTTGGAACGAAGAAAGCGAATTGATGGCCATTGTCACTGAATGCGTCGGGCTCGATATCGGGCAGACGGGTCTGAAAGCCGTTCGTTTCCGGCGCCGTTTGAGCGGACGCGAATCGATCGACTACTTTCAGCACCCGATGCCGTTCGCCCGTCCGGAAGATTTGGAACCGGCCCGGCGCGTGCAGTCATTGCGCGGATTTCTCTGGCAGCACGGCCTCTATGCGACGGATCGGCTCGTCACCGCGATCCCCTGCCAGGATCTCTTCGTCAGAACCCTCTCCTTCCCCTTCAAGGACTCCACGAAACTGGCCCAAGTCGTTCCGTTCGAGGTGGAGAACCTCGTGCCGATGCCGCTCGAAGATTTGGCGATCGGCAGTCTCATCTTGCCGCCCGGACAAACCGCGGACGGTGTCCCCCGCAACAGCAAGGGCTCAGACGTGTTGGTCACCGCCGCCCCGAAAGACAAGGTGGCCGAGCATCTTCGATTCCTGGCGCAAGCCGATGTGGAACCGTCAGCCATCAATGTCGATGCCATGGCGCTCTTCTCCGTGACGCAGTATTTGCGGGGAGAAGGTTCGGCGGTTCCCCACGACCTGGCCATCATCGACGTCGGGGCTTCGAAAACCACGCTCTGCTTAGTGCATGAAGGACGGCCGGTCGTGCTGCGAACGATTCTCTGGGGCGGGAACCAACTCACCCGTGCCTTGGCCATTCGGGAAGCCTGCAGCTTCGGCGACGCGGAGCGGCTCAAGCGAGCCATGGCGGTCGAACAAGTCGACGCGTGGTTGGAACCGCTCTTACGAGAACTGCGCGTGACGATCCAGGCCTATGAAGGGGAGAACCGTGGGCAGCTGACTCATTGTTGGGTGTCGGGAGGCGGCTCTAAGCTGCGGGAGATTGGTGGATTCGTCGCCCGCCAACTGGGACTCTATCCTGTCGGGCCTCGGCAGGGGTTCGGCCCCGACAGCCCGCGCGCGTTTTCTATCGCCTTCGGACTCGCCATTCACCCCAAGCTCGTCAAGCCGCGCTGGCGGTTCAAACCTTCCCCCATTGGACTCGCGCTCGACCTCAAGGGTGTCACCGATGAGGCATCGACGAAGTCCGTTCTGTCCAAACAGGACCGCCGGCTGGCGATCGGCGCGGCGCTGGTCATCGGGCTGCTTGCCATCGCGGATGTCACGGTCCATCTGATATTGAAAGACCAGCGCGTGGATCATCTGAAAGCGACCCTGCAACAACAGTTTGAACGATCGTTTGGACCCGGCGCGGCCCCGGGCGATGAGCTCGACCAGGCGCAATATCGCATGGGTGTGCTCAACAAGGCACTGGAAGCCTTCGATGGATCACAAGAGAATGTTCTTCCCACACTCTCGGCCTTCGTCAAACAGTTGCCCGCCGGAACGCCGGTGAAAGTTCGCGAACTGACAGTGGACGGCGGAACGATCCTCGTAGAAGGCGAGACCACCTCGTTCGAGGCCGTGGAGAAAATCAAACAAACCTTTGCCTCAAGCGCCCAATTCAAAGACACATCGGTGACGGACACCCGTGTGGGAGCGTCACCCAACCAAGTCGTCTTTCGGATGACCGTCACGGTGAGGCAGCCATGATGCACACCCTGCGCGAACGATGGCACCAGATGTCCTCGCGGGAACGGACGATTGTGTCGGCTGGTGGGATCATCGCCGGCCTCAGCCTGCTTTTCGTGCTGATCGTCGATCCCCTCCTCGCCACATTCGACCGATTGGAACGGCAGGCCGTGCGAAAGGAAAAAGATCTCAAGGAATTGACGCTCTTGAGTCAGGAGTACAGGGCCAAGCAGGATCACTTGGCTGCAATTGAGAGCCGCATGCCCGCGCCCGACAGCCAATTTTCGCTGGTTACGTTCATGGAAGAAGCGGCAGCCACGGCCCATGTTCGGGAGCGGATTACCGGCATGCAGCCGCAAATACAATCGCTGGCGCAAGGCTATCAAGAGACGGCAGTGGATCTTCGGCTCGAAGGCGTGCAATTGCCACAATTGCTGGCGTTACTTGTGGCGATCGACCAGGCCCCCTATGCACTGCACGTCCGGCATCTGCAAGTTCGTCCCAAGTACGACAACCCCGCCAACCTCGATGCCACGGTCAGAGTGTTGAGCTATGCGAAAAGCTGATGAACGGGGTGTCGCACTGCTCCTGTCCCTCCTAATCTTGACCCTCCTCGTCACGCTCATTCTCGAATTCGATGCGGAAGCGCGCCGCGAGTACCGGGAAGCAGCCGCGTTCCGGGATAACTTCAAAGCAAGCATGTTGACGCGCGCCGCCATCCAAGCCACCCGGGCTGTACTCCAGCAAGACTTTCTACGCGACAAGAAGACCGGTGAGACATACGACGGACCTTTTGATCTCTGGGCGATGCCGATCAAGAACTATGCGATCGGCGACGGGCTGCTAAGCGCCCAGATCCAGGATGAGCGAGGAAAGCTCAACCTCAACGATCTGGCCGCCGATGCAGGTAACGAGCAGCAGAAGAAGGCGAGAATCCAGCGGGTCGAACGGCTGTTCGCCTTGCTCCAAATCAACCCGGATCTGGCCGATGCCCTCGTCGACTGGGTCGATCAAGACGACAACCCTCAACCTGCCGGCGCAGAAAGTCTGTACTACCAATCCCAGAGACCCCCCTATCGAGCCGCCAACAGCCCGTTGCCGGCGCTCGGCGAGCTCCGCTTGGTGAAGGGGTTTACCCCGGACATCATCGATCGGCTGTCACGCTACGTGACAGTCTACCCGCTGGAGGGCGGCGCGCCGGTGAATCTCAACACGGCAGACGCGCTCGTCATCCAGGCACTCCATCCGGAAATTACCCAAACGGTGGCGATGGAGATCGTGCAGGGGCGCCCCTTCAAGAAAAAGGAAGACCTGGATCGTATCGGCAGTTTTCAGGACATCGGCGCCACGCTGCGCGCGTCGCCCGATACCTACGATGTGAAGAGCGAGTACTTTTCCGCCAGATTGGCCATTACGGTCAATGAATCGACAAAGACGGCCCTTGCCATCTTGCACAGGGATGCCAAGAAGGGCGAGAGCAGCGTGAAATACCTGCGGACGTTCTAACAGCGCTGTCTCGCATGGCGCCTTGGCGGTTTTGTCACGAACTGTCACGAATACTGTGGGCGAATGACTCTCTTTTATTTTCGCGGTTTTTTATAAATCGGCACGTCGGAGGACAAGTTAGCCCGCATTATTCATGACGGTTCGTCGCGAAATCGCGGAGCCGCGTCGCGAGAGCGGCGCGCGGAGGCCGGAGGACCTGAGGCGTACTCGTGCAGTACGTCAAAGGTCCAAGGGGCGAGCCCGCCGCCCGTAGGCGTGTCGCAGCAGCGGATCGGCGATTGCAGCAGAAGCGCTCGTGAATAATGCGGGTTAGGCTGCCCGCTCTAGCCCACCTAGGCCGGCGGCACATCGCCGAGCCTGACGAGCAGGAGTCTCGACAGCTGGGCATCTATTCTGTCCGGATTACATGAGCCTACTCGGTCCTCCAAACATGGCACTGGCATAAGTCCGCTTCTAATGCTAGACCATAGCTATGCCGTCGAAGAAGTTCATGTCTAATGGTTCCCGCATTTCTCGCAAAGAACCCATCCTGAAGGGAATTCAGCGGTCGCCTCATTCGAATAGGCTGCTGGGTTTTCGTCACCCTTCTAGCGTCCGGGTCGGTTCCACATCTCAATTTCAGATGTGGCTTCTTGACTATGCCTGTTCGGCCCAACGGTGACCGCACACGTCGTGATCATGAGAGGTTGTAGCTGAGGAGGTTGGTCAAAACATGATGACATCTTCACCATTTAGCGCAGTCCACCCCACCCTTGCGATCGTGTGGGTCGGAGCGTTGCTCGCTTTTCTTGTGGCGGTCTTCGCGGCTACCGGGATGCGCCCCCCCAAGAACACAACATGGTTTGGAGTCAGGACGCTCAAATGGTTGTCCGCGATGGGGCTACTAGTTTTGACCGCCGTCTTTGTCACGGGTTTGAAGGCTGCGTATCCTTTGATAGACCAAAACTATGCCGCTGTGTTTGTCACGGACTCCGGCTGGTTGCTCATTGCAAAGCTGACGATCGTCTGCCTGATTCTGGGCATTGCCTTGCGGATCCACTTCGTTTCGCTACCGGCACTCGCCGAGAATGCGGAATCAGCCGCGATCGCGAGGCGTGCGCTCCGAAGATGGGTCGTCATTGAGGGTGTTTGTACGCTTGCGCTGGTGTGGGCGGGACATGTGGTGGCGAACAGTCACCCGCCCAATCACGCGGTCATTCACGACTGGCCTTATCCCTTCCGC
>JAOUEB010000159.1 GCA_029858925.1 Nitrospira sp. | reverse complement strand
CCCCTGTGTTTCGTGGACCCAATAATGTGGGTGTTTTGATTGTACGGGCTTTGTGATGAAGGAAAGCAGATTGGGAAAGCCGAATACTTACGACGCCGTCGGCTGCCTGTTCTCCATCACGCGCAACACGGGTGGGCTCGGCGCATCGATGACGACGAGACTGGCATCGCTGCTCATTGAGAAGAGGTTTGGCGTGAGTGTCCGTATACTTGTCATTTGTTTTCTGGACGTGTAGGGTAATCGGTGTCCAGTCGAGTTTTGACGGGGCTTCACTATGCATGGAGTAAGCAGCGACGACTTGAACGCACTGCCGTGAATCCCCAGTTTCTCGAGCAATTCGGTCATTCCCGGGTTGCAGATGGCTGTCGAGCATATCCTTGGGATGCTTGAGGCCGGAGAGACCACGGCGATGATTCTACGTACACATTTCTTCCTGGGGCCTGCCGATTCCATGCCTGTTCGCTGTTCGCTCGGCAATAGTGTTCCCCATCATTTTGTAGGTCGGGGACCTGAGGTGGGAATCGCCGTGGCGTTGGGAATGAGGAGGGTTTACGATGAAAGAACAATTGACGGCGGTCTTTCAGCAGGTTCCGGAAGGGTATATCGCTTTCGTTGAAGAGTTGCCGGGGGCGAATACTCAAGGTGACACCCTTGAGGAGGCGAGAGCCAATCTTCAGGAAGCCGTTCAGCTCGTGTTGGAGTCGAACCGCGCGCTCACGGAAGAAGGCCTTCGCAATTTGACCGTGATCCGGGAACCTCTTGCCTCTATCTCATGAAACGGGTCGATCTGATCCGTCATCACGAACGCCACGGCGTTCAGTTTCTTCGGGAAGGCGGCAATCACAGTGTCTACGTCAACAGGGCTGCGGGGAAAACCTCCACCATTCCCCGTCATCGAGAGATCAACGATTTTCTCGCGCAGAAGATCTGCAAGGATCTGGACGTTCCGAAGCCGTAGCCCATTCCGAACCCCGAAGAAACAGAACGGGGTGTGTCCCAATTGCCGGGAACGCTGGTCCATCTCACAGCTCTCACCTTCTTCCGTATGGCTACTCCACGGTCGGTTTCCTCGTTGAAACCCTCGTCCTCGTAATGTTATACAGCCAAGCCTGCGGATTGGTATCATGCTGCTCCACCCTTCTCTGGTAAATCATGGAACGAGAAGTTAAAACCTATGTGCTGAAGCGGCCTGTCGAAGAGGTTGTCCCGCGCAAGCTGTCCATCGACTACGCGGCGGCTTTGAACTCTCAGCAGTTGGCGGCGGTCTCAGCGGGCGAAGGCCCGTCGCTGGTGATTGCGGGCGCCGGCAGCGGCAAGACGCGCACGCTCGTCTATCGCGTCGCCTATCTCATCGATTCCGGAATCGATCCCTCGAACATTCTCCTGCTCACCTTTACGCGCAAGTCCGCCCAGGAAATGCTGGCGCGGGCGGGCGATCTGATCGGCGCAAGAAGCCAGCGGGTATGCGGCGGCACGTTTCACTCGGTTGCGAACATGCTCTTGCGGCGCTATGGCCGTTCGATCGGGGTGGAGCCGGGGTTTACGATTCTGGACCGCGGCGATGCGGAGGACCTGATCGCGCTCTGCCGCGCGCAGCTGGGGCTTAACGAAAAAGACAAGCGCTTTCCCCGCAAGGGGACGGTCATGGAGATGATCAGTAAAAGCGCGAATACACTCCGCAGTCTCGATGACATTCTATTGGAAGAGTTCAGCCATTTCGCCGACCATTTGGAGGACTTGACCAAGCTCCAGACGGCCTATCACGCGGCAAAACGGCAGAAACAGCTGCTGGACTACGATGATTTATTGGTGATGCTGCGGCAGCTCCTTGAGATGGACCAGCCGGCCCGCATGGCGATTTCCAGCCAGTACCGCTACATTCTCGTGGATGAATATCAGGATACGAATCGGCTACAGGCCGAGGTGATTCGCCGGTTGGCGACGACGCACAACAATGTGACGGTGGTCGGCGACGACTCGCAGTCCATCTATGCGTTCCGCGGGGCGACGTTCAAAAACATCATGGAGTTTCCCGTCCTTTTTCCCGGCACGACGATCTATAAGTTGGAAGAAAATTACCGCAGTACGCAGCCGATCCTGGATTTGGCGAACTGCATCATCGATGAGGCGGCGGAAAAGTATACGAAGCGCCTCTTTACCAGGAAGCTCGATGGGCCGATGCCGGCCCTTGTGGAAGCCGCCGGGGAAAACGCGCAGTCGCGGTTCATCGCGCAGAAGATTCTCGAATTGCGCGAGGAAGGCGTGCCGTTGAGCGAGGTGGCGGTGCTCTTTCGATCGAGCTTCCATTCGTTCGATCTCGAAATCGAGCTCTCGCGCAAAGGGCTTCCCTTCATCAAGCGCGGCGGGGTGAAGTTTATCGAAACGGCGCATGTCAAGGACCTGCTCGCGCATGTGCGGGTGGTCGCCAATCCGTTGGACACGGTCAGTTGGCATCGGGTGCTTATGTTGGTCGAGGGAGTCGGGCCGAAAAAAGCTCAGGATCTGCTTGCCGCAATTATGAAGGTTGAACGGCCTTCCGATGTGTTGCGGGGAGTGAGCGGCCGCTCTGGGCAGGGGCTCAAGAATCTGGCGAATGCCTTGGAGCGTCTGGCCGGATCGGAGGATCGGCAGCCGGCCGAGCACGTGAATCACATCTACGAATACTACCTCCCGATTCTCAAGGAACAGTACGACGATTATCCCAAACGGACCAGAGATCTCGATCATCTCCATACGATTGCCGAGGGTTATCCCGGCATCGACGAATTTCTCGCCGACTTGGCGTTGGAGCCGCCGGATGGCAGCGCGGTGGGCATCGAGGCGCCTGATCGAGATGATGAGCGGCTCGTGCTGTCCACGATCCATTCAGCCAAAGGGCTGGAGTGGCAATGTGTCTTCGTGATTTGGGTGGTCGACGGCCGGTTCCCCTCGGCTTATTCTTTCCTCTCGGATGACGAATTGGAAGAGGAGCGGCGGCTGTTTTACGTGGCCGTGACCAGGGCCAAGCGGCATTTGTTCATGACCTATCCCATCAATGTGTACGACAAGGCGAGCGGCATGCTGCTCTCAAAACCCTCCCGATTCATCGATCATGTCTCATCGGATCTTCTCGATACGCTCGCGCTGGTTGAAGAAGGCGGCAGAGAAGATTGGGGAACTCCCCGCTATCAGGATTATTAGTCTCGCATGATTCACAGGCACCGCTGCTGCAATTGTCCATCTCTGTGAGCCGAGTCACAGCCGTAGGGACGAAGTTATGAGTTTCGGGTTTCATGTTTCGTGTTACGAGGAGCGATGCTCCGAAAACTTGAAACCAGGAACTTGAAACCCGAAACATTTCTGCCGGTATGGTGATGCGATGACTTCTCTATGGGCGAGAGTGGTTCTCGCCTCCTGTTGCTGGTGGGGCATCGCTTCCGTCGTCCCTGCCTTTTCATCCGAGCCCGTTGAACGCACTGCATCGAGCCGGCAGTGGGAGCGGTTGCTGGCGGAAGCCGGGCAGCTCCATTTGCCGACGACGTTTTTGAAAGCGATTCCGCCGGATTTCATCCGGTTTGAATTCGACGATCTTCGGGCGTATGCGGCGGAGTACCATCCCGGCGAGCATCGCATGGTGCTCAACCGGTCATTGTCGTTCAACGCCGCGGGAAGAATACTCAAGCCGCTCACCAAAATGACGCATAAGGAGCTGGAGGTTCTGTATCATGAACTCTTCCATGCCTACATGGATTATCTGGCCTCCTTCGTCGAACAACCAGGTGATGCCGGTTCTGTGTCGAACGAGTTGATGAACTTTGCGCGAACGCAGCAAGCCTGCCGGTATGGAAACGTGATGATCGCGCCGGTCGTACAGCGGCCGGATGAAACAGAGTCGCGCTATTTGACGGAATCGGAATCCTGGGAAGCCCTGAATGAAACATGGGCCGTCTTCATCGGGTGGACTGTGTGGCATCAACTTGAAGTGCAGCGCCAAGGGGTGGAGTCGATGTTCCGGCAACAGCGTCTGATGGATCGATGGGTGCAGCGGCTTGAAATGGCTTTTCAGAACGGAGAGCTTCGCGGATACTACGCTCCCCAAGACGCCGATGAGCGGCGGATCGCCCATAAGCGGTTTCTGGCCAAGCCATCGCAGCTTACCTGGATAGAGGCATCGGTGCTTATGACTCAAGCACTCGGTTTTCCTGATGAATTCATTCATCGGATACAACCGTTCCAAGGCTTTCCGCAGGTCGACGCTCCACGGATACCATGCTAGGCCAATGGCAAAGCAAAAGAAAAATTCAGACTGGGGGCTGCTCCCCTCTTGACATGGCATAACTTCATCAATAGAATCCGTCATTTCCTAATCGGCCTGTCCGGCACAGCAGCGATTCAATCCTCTGGATTGAAAAGAGAAAGCTGTGCGCGGAGAGGTGTGTTCTTGTTTTTTTGTGCATGGACGCAGCGGAAATTTTCTGAATCTGCTCTGGTAATTTTTGTTTGAATTGCGACGCATGGTGGAATACTGCGGGCAGGTACCCAAGTGGCCAAAGGGGGCAGACTGTAAATCTGCTGGCTTATGTCTTCCAAGGTTCGAATCCTTGCCTGCCCACCAAGCGAGCCGGTTCGTGTGGTCAGTTCGGTGTCGTTGTGAGAGAGAGTGGCGGGCGGATAGACGCCGAGTCCTGAGTGTGGAGCGTGCGTGCGATTTAGCGGTGGGGCCTCAGCACGGGAAGAAGAGGCGGGCGTAGCTCAGTGGTAGAGTTCCAGCCTTCCAAGCTGGCTGTCGTGGGTT
>JAOUEB010000157.1 GCA_029858925.1 Nitrospira sp. | reverse complement strand
TTCTCCGCGCTCGCAGATATAGAGATGCCCTTGCGAGTCCAGCGTCAGACCGACCGGGGCGTTCACAACCGCCTCGATCCCCAGCAGACCGTCGCCATGCTTGACCGTGCCGGCAGACTCTTTGGCAACAAATCGCGCCGCGCCGCAGCCGCCCATATGCTTGTCTTCGTAGCCGCTATCGCCGTTGCCCGCCACGGTCGTGATGACGCCGGTGACGGCATCCACTTTGCGCACCCGATGGTTCATCGTGTCGGAGACATAGAGATTGTCTTCGCGGTCGAAGACGACGGCTTCCGGCGCATGCAACATGGCCCGGACGGCCGGTTTGTCGTCGCCGTCGTAGCCATACCGGCACACGCCCGCGACGGTCGAGATCAGGCCCGTACGCCGGTCGATCTTTCGCACGCGGTTGCTGCCTTTATCGACGATATGCACATCGCCCTTGCTGTTGACCGCCAAGCCGACGGCATCGTACAAGCGCGCCTCCATGGCAGGCTTGCCGTCGTCCAGATACATCGACAGATCCAGTCCGTCCGAACAGACCGGCATGAGCCATCCCTGATCGTCGCTGAAATCGATGCCGATCGCATCGCCCGACAGCACCACGAGGTTGCGGGCGACCAGCGGCTGCTCGCGGGCCTCATCCTCCGCCGTCCAGGCGCCGGCGATCGTCGTGACCATGCCGCTCTTGGCATCGTAACGTCTGATCTTGTGAGCTTGCGTATCGGCAATATACAACACGCCGTCCCGATCGAACGCGATTGCTGCAGGCCAGGTGAGATTCACCTCCAGCGCCGGGCCGTCTCCGTTAAACCCATGCTGTCCCGTTCCGACCACCGTCGTGATGATGCCTGTCTCGCCATCGACCTTGCGGATGCGATTGCTGCCTGAATCGCAGATATACAAGTTGTTCTGGGAATCGAACGCCACGTCCAACGGCAGATAGAGCCCGGCCTCGCCGCACGGGCCGTCGTCGCCACAGTAGCAGGTTTCGCCGATCCCTGAAAAATTGTGCAGCGTGCCGGTTTGAAGATTAACCCGGCGGATGCGGTCCGAGCCGGACTCCGCGAAATAGAGCCACTGCTCGTCGGCGTCCAGTGCGACGTGATGCGGGAGCGGAGTCCCTGCTTTCACGGCCAGCTTGCCGTCGCCGGTGCTGCGGGCTTTCCCGTTTCCCGCAAAGGTTTCGATATACCCGCCGGCCAACCGCAATACTGCATCCATAGTTATCCCCTACATCCCCATCACTGACACGGGAACGATCGACTTATGCGCGTGGCGCGGGCTGCGCAGTCGCTGCCGTCTGATTGGCTGAGACGGTCTGAGTCGACGAGTCGGCCACGGCCTGGGGAGGCGCTGCCGCCTGCTGCTGTGCCGCCGCCTGGGCCTCGGCCTCGATCGCGTCTGCTTCGTGCACGGACTTCTTGAACCCCTTGATCGCCTTGCCCAATCCCTCTCCCAATTGCGGCAACTTGCCGGCCCCGAAAATAATCATCACGATGACCAGGATCAGGACCAGCTCTGTAAATCCAAGACTCCCAAACATGGCGCGCTCCTTCGTAAAGGGTGGATCAGGCTCCGGAACTGTCCTTCGTTTTCTTGGCAAACCGCTCTCGCAACCGCTTGCGGGCCGCTTCGGCTTTCTCGAACAGCTTGCACTTGTCGTACACGCTGATGAGATTGTAGTAGGCCAGCGGCTCATCGGGATTGTGCTCGACGGCATTTTCCATGACAGTGACCGCCAGATCGGTCTTCTTATGATTGAGGGCGATTTCCATCAGTTTGAAACTCGACTCCAAATGTTTCGGGTCCAATTCCAACGTTCTGAGATAGCACTGAATCCCCATGTCGATCGTGTTGTAATCAGACACTTGAGGATTGTCCAACTCGATATATACTCCGGCCAAGTTGTACCACGCAATCGGATCGTCCGGGGTGATTTCGACGAGCCGCTCATAATACCCCTTTGCCTCCATGTATTTTTTCTTATCCGCATACACACGTCCGAGATTGAACAGCGCCAGCACATCGTGAGGAAACACGTCCAATGCATGCCGGAACTCAGCTTCGGCTTCGTCGGTCATGTTCTTCGTCGCATAGATGGTGCCGAGATTCGAGTAGTACATGGCCAGCGAACGGTTCATTTCCGCGCGCAAGCCTTCGGCCATTTCAATCGACTTCTTCACCTCCGCCAGCGCATCGTCGAGCCGCCCTTGGCTGAAATAGAGCTCGCCAAGGCGGCAGCGCGCCTGGAAATCGTCCGGTTCGACCGCGAGCAGCTTCTCGATTTCAGAGATTTCCTCTTCCGGCAACAGCGGCTGATCGCCCGGATCGACCGCGGCGGCGCCCGGCTGCGCCGGTTCTGACATGGGTGTTTGTGCGTCCATACGAGTCTCGATTCCTGTGGTTCAGTGTCTGTTTACGCCTCTTCGGCGATCAGTCGTTCCGACGATCCCAGAAGCGGGCCGTTCGCGGCTTGCAGCGATTCTGCGACTGATGGTCTGGCTCGGTCCAGTGTCAACAGCATTACGCCGAGAATCACCATCAGTGTCAAATTGGAAAACATCAACGCATACCCGGCGATGAACATGAGGCCCAAGCCATAGCCTGCCAACCGCCCCATCCTCAGCAGCTTGATCACGGTGTACGACCAACAGAGCAAGCCCCCGATGTAAATCGCGAAGGGGAGATAGAATGTATAGCCCATCCCGAACTGGAAAATCCAACCGATCCCCTGCGACGCCTGCCTGACCGCCGATGCCAACGCCGGATTGTACAAGTCCAGCACGTAATCGGTGAAGATCAGCGCCGTGAAAATCGTGACCGTCGCCGCCCAAAACCACATCGCTCGGTGTCTCTGCCGCCGGTTCTTCGTCCGCAACGAAAGCCCCCGCCCGTACGCCACAAAGACGAGGATGCTCGCCAACACCATGAGCGCCTCGCCGGCTCGATGAAATTCGTACACCAGCGGCGGCGCCGCCACCGTTCCAGTCAACCCATAGATCGTCGAGACAATCTGATAATACAGCCATCCGGATATCCCAAGGTAATAGGCCGCTCCCAGGAAACGCTTTGCCGGTTCCTGATGGGCGGCGAGATACTCTGCCACAAACAACGTGAGCGCCACCAGCGCCACCGTGTTGTAGATGACAGCGCCCAGCATCCCCGGCTGCACGAACAGAAACGCGACAGTCAGCAACAGCAGCAGGGCGGCGCAGGCGATCCCCGATTTGGCCAATTTGCCAGCTTCCTGGCCGAGGCCCCGATTGACCATCGCCAACGTGAGACTCAAAAACAACAGCACCGCGACGATATTCAGCAGCCACGCGCCCACCTCAGTCAAGGCAGTGAACGTCGGCGTAATCCACGGGTGCGCGTCCGCCATCTTGCTCAGATGCATGCCCAATCGGGACATCAACCGATACAGCACCAGCTCCAAGAAAGAAGCCAGCAAGACGAGCTTGATCGCGTATTCGAACAAGGGGCCGAAGTCGCCGATCTTTCCGGTCAGCCGGTCGCCTATGGTCGCGGCTTTTATCACGAACGAACCCCTCTACTTAACTTAAGAGCCGATCGGTTGAGGCGTCTGCGCGGCCGCTTCCTTGTCTCTCCCGATGTACAACAGTCCATCGGCCATCGAGTAGTTGAACGGCAACTCGCAAACCACTTCGCTGATCCGCTCATAGACGTACTGATAGAGTGTTTCTGCTTGATCCGGCGTCATGCCGCCTTGCACTTCATAGAAGAATCCCAGACTGAGGTCCTCCGACGAGGGGCGCATGATGCGCCTGATGCCGTATGCCCCCGGATCGCTCATGATCGGCGCTTCCTTCTCCAGGTCGAACAGGCAGGGCTGGCAGGAAAACCCGTATGACTCGTGGAGCTTGCGGTTCTCGACGATAAAATTCATGGTGTCGAGCGCTTCCGGTTCCGTTTCCGTGGGAAACCCCACGATGATGTAGCAATGGACCGCGATGCCAAGATCGACGCAATCATTCGCGATACGGCGGACCCATTCCTGCTTGATCCCCTTTTTCATCAGATCCATGACGCGCTGGTTGAAGGATTCCAGTCCAAACACGATCTTCAAGCAGCCCGCATCCCTCATCGAGGCCAACAGCTCGCGCGTGAGGTTCTTCTCGAACCGCATTTCACAGGTCCATCTCACATCAAGTTGTTTCTCGATGATCTGCTGGCACAGCCGTTTCGTCGGCGCCAGCGCGAAGCATTCGTCGGTAAAGAAGAAATTCCTGGCGCCATAGCGCTGTGTGAGCCACTCCAATTCATCGATCGTCCGTCCCGGGTCCTTCTGCCTGAAGTTTTGGTGATCGAGCGTGAGCGCGCAGAATGCGCAGTCTTTGTAATAGCACCCACGGGAAAACTGAATCGGGAGCACCGGCTCCGGCGACAGGTATCGGTCGAGTGGAAAGCCGTCGTAATTCGGGGCGGGCAGCTGATTCACGTTTTCTGAATAGAAGGGCTGGTTGACCGTGATCTTGCCGTTCTGCCGGTAAATCAGGTTGGGGACTTTGCTGTAGTCTTTCTTGCCGGCCAATTGGTTCACCAATTCCAGCAGCGCCGTTTCGCCCTCGAAAACGACGATATCGTCGGCCAAATCGAAGAGGCTTGGACAGCGGCGGACGTTGTCGACGAGCCTGGTGAAGATACTCCCGCCGATGGTGATGTGCAGATCCGGCGCCGTCTCCTTGATGAGCTTGCAGAGCGTCAGGCCGGGAATAATTTGCGAGGTCGCGGTAATCGAGACGCCGATCAAGTCCGGACGA
>JAOUEB010000158.1 GCA_029858925.1 Nitrospira sp. | reverse complement strand
GACCCTCTACAAAGACAAGACACCCATCGACTGCTTTGCCTGTCACAAAGGCGACGACGTCCATCGCCGGAGACTGGGGGTCGGTTGTATAGACTGCCACAATTTTCGAGATTGGAAGATTTGGGACTTCAATCATGACACACGCACGACATTCAAGCTTGACGGAAAGCACAAAGGACTGGGGTGCTATGATTGCCACACAGCGCCGATGGACAAAAAGGTCGTCATCTCGCCGGCTTGTGCGACGTGCCATAAGAAAGACGATGCCCACGGGGGCGCGTTTGGCCCTCAATGTGAACGCTGTCATGGGACGTCGGACTGGAGAACCATCAAGCAGGGAAGTGGTGGGTTTCGCCTGCGCTAGAAGGGCATCAACCCAGCGTACCAAGTAAGACGAGGCCAATTGTCATGTATCGACGAGACCTGTCATCCGTCATCCGCGTCTTCGGCATCCTCCTGTTCCTGTTCGTCCTGTTCCAACTATGGATCAAGCCGAGCGATTTCGACTCAGCTCAACCCCAGCCCGACGTACCGGCCGATCCTCAACCATTGATCAGCGAGCACACTTCTGCCCCGGAGTATCGTGAATTGCTTGAAGTTCCCCTGTCTCGATTGATCGAGCCCGGGGGCGCCCCATCGGCCCAGTTGGGACAAATCCAGGACGACCTGGACCGTGGCCACTACCGCGACGCCGAAACGAAACTGCGCAAACTGCCAAACAAGCTACTCGCTGGAGACCGTGCAAAGCAGTTCACAGCGGCGCTGTGGAACAATTTAGGGGTGCAGCAAGAGAAGTTTTCAGGGATCGAGGTGTCCGTCAAGGCCTTTAAGCAGGCCGTCGCCCTCAATCCAAAGAACTCTGTTGCGCTGTTGAATCTGACCCAAGCCTATTGGGGGTTGCGTGACAATGCCCTGACAGAGGAATTCCTGGAGTCGGTGCTCCTGGTCGCCCCCGATGATGCCTTCTCCCACATCGCCTTGGCTGACGTTCTGATCGAAAAAGGACAAATAGCGGAGGCATCACGACACTTGACGTTGGCACACAGGCAGGTAAAAGCGGACCCTTACTTAGCAGCCTATTCCCAACGGTTGACCGGCAGGCTCGACTCTCGGATTGTCGCCAGCCGGAGCAAACCGGCACCCCCCTCCACCCAACCGGCAACCGTCCCATCGCCTCAACCTGTGGCGACGAACACGGTGTCACAACAACCTCCCGCGATCGTGCATACACCGTCCACCGCCCCAACTGCCTCCGCGCCGAGCGGAGAAATAGCTGGTGGACCGCTTGCGCCTCGCGTCATGGAACAATTCGCCATCAAGTTCGATGGCAAACCCGATCCCGAGACGGCGGTGCGCATTCGCTCAATACTCAATTACGCACACGAGGACATGAGCAAGAAATTTGGCTACACTCCCACCGCTACCATTCAGGTTGTGCTCCATACCGAACAGAAATTTACGGCCGATACGGGAAGCCCTATCGGCGCCGACGAGTGGTACGACAGGGATTCGTCCACCATCCACCTCCCCGTGGACGGGGCGATGGAAGACCTGGCGGTCTTCAGCCGAGTCTTGCGGCATGAGTTCGCCCATGCGCTGCTGCATGACAAGATGCGCGCAGACATGGACCGACTCCCAGCCTGGCTCGTAGAAGGGCTGGCGATTCACCTGGCCGAAGATCCGTGGCCTGCGCTGGAAGAGATCAAGCAGAAGCCATTCCCTGTTATCTCTTTATCCTTGCTGGAGCAGCGATGGGATCGGTCGAAAAAGGACACGCTGGGGCTCGCCTACCTGGAATCGATCGCCGCCGTTCAGAGTCTGGTCGATCGCTATGGCATGTATGGCATACGGCAAATTATGAACCAGCTGCAGGCCGGGCAATCTCTCGATTCCGTGATGAAACAGAAGTGGTCGGTCTCCTACGTCCAATTTCAGCGTGATTGGGAAAAGACTTTCACCTCCTCCATGGCTCAAAGGTGAGGGTACGCCCCGTTACCCCATTGTCAGAACCTTTGTCACGAGTGCCAGCAATTCATCCGGCATCACTGCTTCGCCGAACGCGCCTTCACGCAGGGCCTCGTCCTCATGGGCATAACTGTAAAACAGATCGACCGGTTCCATTCGCACTCCATCTAAGAATCATGCACTTCTGGCTTTGAAACCCGCTATCTGAACTCTTCCCATTCTCTGTCACAAATCCGGGCTCAAAAACCTTTTCTCCTCGATTATCCTTTCCCACGACGCTTTGGCCGACGCAGTTTTTCCTCTCGGACGGAATTCTTTTGCGCAGGCTGTGTCGCCGATGCCTTTGGATTAAGGGGTCCTTGGTCTCCCTGCTTCGCTTCACTCTCGGAAGGTTTCGGAGTCCAGTCAGGATCTCGCAATCTGTGTTCGATATAGTCGAGTGATTCAATGATCGGCGTGACAATCTTTGGGTCTTGACCAGGTAGTTTATTGAGGATGGTTCTCACAAATTGCATTTGCGTCAAGGCTGAATCTCGCTCTCGTTGGGTTGCCCCAGATTCAGCAAACGCGGATCTGTATTTTTCCACCAAGTTGTCCCGATCTTGGGGCAGGGAATGGTTCAGGAATGATCGAATGAGTGCGATATCCGGGATCGCAAATGCATCCCACGCGCTATGCGTCGCGTAGAATCGCTGTTGCGCCAGAGACTCGCATTTCGACAGCAACGATTCGTTTCCGAGCCCATCTTTCCCTAAAAGGGCCTCTACCACCAGCATATTGATGATCGGATAGGGATCTGCCACTCCCTCAGATTGCTGGCGGGTTGCCGCTTTGCGGTAATAGTCAGCCGACTTTCCCAGGTGGCCTTTCACCTTGTCGGGATCGCTCTCAAGCTGCGAGAGTTTCTTATGCGCGCTCCCCATGATATTCAGGCGCTCCGATGTTTCGGCTAGATGAACTAGATGCTCGCCTTTTTTGATGCCCTCTTCGATCATGAGCTTGTTGCTGTTTTTCTCTCCGAGCCGCACAGTGAGATTAATCCATTGCTCAATCGCGCGGAACGTTGCGGAACTTGAGGAGTCTTCGGTTTCGGCAGCTAACCGGTAATGTTCGATGGCATCCTTGAACAAGCCGTATTCGCTGTAGGCTCCTCCAAGTTGCTCTTGGAGGGTCCCCTGTTTCAGCCAATCCGACGCGCAGTCTTGTTCGATTTTGACGAGCTCTTTCCGCAGTGCAGACGGATCTGACGGCTCGTCTTTGAGGGACAGCCCATCGAGCTTGATGTGGACTTCCTCGACGGCAACGGGAACTTCATCTGAAACTGCGCTGTATACGCGCGAGGTTGGATCCAGGCAAAAATCCGGGTCTCCGTATGCCTGATAGGCGCCCCACGTGTTGGATTCAGGAAATCTGGACCAGGTCTGTCGCCTGGCTTCCGCCAGGGCTTGGCCAAAGGAATGGTTCTCAAGGAGTTGCTTGTAGAACGCTTGCGCAAAACAGAGTGCGGCATCGTCGCGAACGGGCCATCCGGCCGCCACGACCGCGCGCACGCCTTTCCTGATCAATTCGCGCGAAATGCTGGCGGCCATCTTGTTATAGGCCGTCCCACCGATTTGTCCGAGGTAGCAACAGTTGAGAAACACGAGTTCGGGGATCGGATCCAGCATCGCGATCTCCGCGGCGGTGAGAAAAAGGCCGCCGTCGAGTACGACGCCGGCTTTCGCCCCGGCCGTCTCGCTGTCTGCCTCGTTGTAATAGCCGTGTCCGGCGATATGAATGATGCGATAGGGTTGGGCAAAGAGTTGATTCAACACCTCAAGGGCGCCGAGGCGCTGACTGGAGTGGTTGACTCTATACCGAGGTTTCAACAGCGAGGCGACGAGTTCCGCTTCTTTTCTGGCGCCAGGAAGCTCCGGATAGTTGGAGGGGGTGAGGGGGTCTCCAACCACATAGGCACTTTTCGAGGTGGTGTCTCGCGTACGTCTGTCGTAGTCGATGGTTTCAAGCTGTCGAATCATGCGCATGCGAACACAGAGGGGCTGGTCCGTATCGATCATCAGCTCCCAGGGATAGTTGGCCGTCACGTCGTCGAGGATGAAGACCACGCGATCTTGGTTGAGAAGGCTGTCCTTGAGGTCGGGTGGAATCAATAATTGGAACAGCGTCTTAGCCATATCCTGCTTGAACGCCGGTTGCTTGATGGATCGTTGAATCAGTTGGGCGATCAGTTCAGGTTGGTTCTCCTGCACGGTGACTTCAGCCCTTGCTCTGTCTGACAGAGCAAGATACCGGAGCTTGGAGGGCCGGCGGGGCGCTGGCTCACCATCTCTGAATCCCAACTCGAGAAGAGCATTCCACACCTGGGGATCTTTCTCCTTATCTTCTTGCAACATGATGCGGAGGCGATTCTTCAAGGCCTCCGGCAGGCTCAAGGCTGCGGGAGAAGGAACGTTGGGGACCGCCGTGATGGTCCAACGGCGCCAGTACCCACGGTTGCTCGTCGGAACCAGCCGAGTCTGACCGTCTTTGCCCTTTATCAATCGAGGTTCTACCTCAATCTCCGTCTGGAGTTCACGTTGGATGCGCTTGGCCACGCGGTGCACAGACTTTGCCGCATCGACCGCCACATCGAGATAGAGTTCGACGAACTGGATGTGCGTCACCCGAGGCAACGGGTGGTTTTGTTTCTTGAGGGAAGGATTTGCGAGGGCGCGATTGGCCAAGACCACACCACGCACAATGGCATTGACCGAATCCTCCACGGCGATGTTGGCGGAGGTATTCGATCCGATCAGCAAGCTGTTGATCGTGAGTCCGGA
>JAOUEB010000155.1 GCA_029858925.1 Nitrospira sp. | reverse complement strand
GCTCCAGCATGTGTGGGGATGAGAGAGTTTGCAGACCAAGCCAAATAGTTTGTGTGCATCCCATGTCTCAGTGATCTCGGAGGCCACGTCTTTTCTGCATAGGTAGGCAATCGTCCTCCACAAGCTGTTCCATCCAATCAATACGCATCGACTATAGCCGTCAGGACAAGATAATACATTGAGCGCATTTCGTATTGCCGATCAGTTTGAGCAAGTCGTCGTGATCCGTAACCAAGCCAGGGGATCGAGAGGAGTCCTATGTCGGTAGCAAAGGGGGAAGTGATGTATCTCGCAGAGTTGAAACAAAAGTCGATTGCGGATCTCAACGATGTGGCCCGTGATCTCAAAATCGAAGGGGCCGCCAATCTCAGAAAGCAGGAATTGATCTTTGCAATCCTGCAAGCTCAGACGGAAAAGAACGGCGTAGTCTTCGGAGAGGGCGTTCTGGAAACTCTTCCTGACGGCTTCGGCTTTCTGCGCGCTCCGGACTCCAACTATCTTCCCGGACCCGACGACATCTATATTTCCCCTTCACAGATCAGACGGTTCAACTTGCGCACCGGCGACACCGTCTCAGGACAGATTCGGCCTCCGAAAGAGAGCGAACGCTACTTTGCGCTGCTCAAAGTCGAGAAGGTCAACTACGAAGACCCGGAAGTGTCGCGGGACAAGATCCTCTTCGACAACCTGACTCCGCTGTATCCGGAAGAGCGAATTCAGCTGGAGTTCGATCGTGAAGAGTATTGCACCCGCGTGATGGATCTGACCACACCGATCGGCAAAGGCCAGCGTGGACTGATTGTGGCCGCCCCCCGCACCGGAAAGACGATGCTGCTGCAGGCCATTGCCCGTGCCATCATCAAGAATCATAAAGAAGTGACGCTGATCGTGCTGCTGATCGACGAACGGCCGGAGGAAGTCACGGACTGGCAGCGTCAGGTCAAAGCGGAAGTCATCAGCTCGACCTTTGACGAACCGGCACAGCGCCATGCGCAAGTCGCGGAAATGGTGCTGGAGAAGGCGAAGCGGCTGGTCGAGCATAAGAAAGACGTGGTCATTCTGCTGGACAGCATCACGCGGTTGGCACGCGCCTACAACACGATCGCCCCGCCCAGCGGCAAGGTGCTGTCCGGAGGGCTCGATTCCAACGCCCTGCAGCGTCCGAAGCGGTTCTTCGGCGCAGCCCGGAACATTGAAAACGGCGGAAGCTTGACTATCATGGCGAGTGCGCTAGTGGATACCGGCAGCCGTATGGACGACGTCATTTTCGAAGAATTCAAAGGAACCGGCAACATGGAAGTCCATCTGGACCGCCGGTTGGCCGACAAGCGCCTCTTCCCCGCGATCGATATCAGCCAGTCCGGCACGCGCAAGGAGGAATTGTTGGTGGACAAGGATCGTCTCAACAAAATGTGGATTCTGCGCAAGGTGCTGAGTCCGTTGGGCACGATGGAGGCGATGGAATTCCTGATGGACAAGATCAGCGGCTCCAAGACCAATCAGGATTTCTTGCAGTCGATGAATCGATAAACGGCGCTTGTTTCTTGTGCCTCGCTTCAGATAGAGTACGTTCCTCTTGCGGAGAGCGGGGCGAATGTTTTGTTTTGGTAAGGAGTGATCAGATCATGCAAAAAGGTATTCATCCGGTCTATCGGGAAGCGACTGTGCATTGCGCGTGCGGCAATTCATTCAAGACACGGAGCACCGTCGGCGACATCAGCGTCGACATTTGCTCCAATTGCCATCCGTTTTTTACCGGCACGCAGAAGATCGTCGATACTGAAGGGCGTGTCGAGCGGTTCAAAAAGAAGTACGCGAAAAAGGAAAAGTAGCGGCACGTACGGTCATGGAAAGAGACCCTGCTTCGTCTCGAAGCAGGGTCTCTTTGTTTTTGGGGCTCGGCGCGCAGTCGAAACGAAGGAATAAGCCGAATGGACGCCGCGTTAGTCAAGAGATGGGAGTCTGCGGTATCGCGTTTTCACGAGCTGACGGATCAGCTCATGGACCCCTCCGTCTTGAGCCAGTCGGCTCAGCTCCGCAAGCTCACGAAAGAGCGGGCGGATCTTGAACAGGGGGTCAAACTGTTTGAGGCCTATCGCGAAACCGCCAAGCAATTGGAGGAGGCCGCGCAGATCCTTTCCGATCCCTCGGCCGGACAAGAGTTGCACAGGATGGCGGCGGACGAAACCGCTGCCTTGGAGCGGTCGCAACGCGACATGGAGGAGCAGGCGAAAGAGTTTTTGATTCCCAAAGATCCGAGGGACGAGAAGAGTCTGGTCTTGGAAATCCGTGCGGGCACCGGCGGAGACGAAGCGGCCTTGTTTGCCGGCCAGCTGTTTCGCCTGTACACGAGATATGCGGAAAAGAAAGGTTTGAAGATCGATACGGTTGAAGCGTCTGAAACCGGCATCGGGGGATACAAGAACATCGTTGCGCTGATCGAAGGGAAGGGAGCCTACGGCTACTTCAAGTATGAGGCCGGCGTCCATCGCGTCCAGCGGGTGCCAGTGACAGAAGCCTCGGGCCGAATCCATACCTCCACCGTCACTGTGGCGGTGATGCCGGAAGTCGATGAAGTGGACGTGAAGATCGATCCCATGGACCTTCGGATCGATACCTTCTGCTCCTCCGGGGCCGGCGGCCAGAGTGTCAACACTACGAAATCTGCGGTTCGGATCACGCACATTCCGACCGGTGTGGTGGTGTCCTGTCAGGACGAGCGGTCGCAATTGAAGAACCGTACCAAGGCTATGCGGACCTTGCGGGCCCGCATCGTCGAGGCGGAGCGTGAGAAGCAGGACGCGGTGATCGCCCAGAATAGAAAATCGCAGGTCGGCACCGGCGAACGGAGCGAAAAGGTTCGGACCTACAACTTCCCGCAGAATCGCGTGACGGACCATCGGGCGGGCGTGACGTTGCACAAACTTGAATTGGTGATGGAAGGCGATCTTGACGACATTGTCCAGGCGTTGAAGGCTCAACAGCAGCAAGCGGAAGCGGCGACTATGTGAGAGGGGCGGCGGTCTCGCCATGGTTGAATTGAAAACGATAGACGATCTTGTCGCGTGGGCCAAGCACACACTGGAGCAGGCCGGAGTAGAGAATGCGGCGCAGGAATCCCGGTGGCTCGTGGCGGATGCGCTGGGGTTGGAGGGCCACCACCTGGCGAGCAAGGCGGAGCAGCCGGTTTCAGCCGAGCAATGGGAGCATGCCGGCTCGCTGGTGTCGAGGCGGGCGGCGCGTGAGCCGCTGCAATATATTTTAGGCACACAAGAATTTTGCGGCCTTGAATTTCAGGTGAGCTCGGCCGTGTTGATCCCACGCCCTGAGACCGAGGTGCTCGTTCAAGAAACGCTCAGGGCCGTCGATCTCGACAATGAGTCCGTGCTCGTCGATATGGGCACAGGCTCCGGTTGTGTGGCCATTACCTTGGCGACTATCCTTGGGAAGGCGCGCATTGTGGCGGTGGACCGTTCTCCTGAGGCATTGGCGGTTGCAAAGGACAACGCGGAGCGGCATGCGGTGGCTGAGAAGATTCAATGGGTGGAAGGCGATCTGCTGTCCGCATTGCGTGGACTAGGAATGGCCGGGGCGGTGGACGTGATTGCTTCAAACCCTCCGTATATCGCCGAGGCAGATTGGGCCGGTTTGCAGCCGGAGGTGCGTGAGTTTGAGCCGCGATCGGCGTTGTTCAGCGGGCCGAAGGGGACTGAGTTTCATGAACGATTATTGCGTGAGTCCAAGGAGTTTCTCGCGCCTGGCGGATCGCTGGTGATGGAAATCGGCCAGGGGCAGTATATGGCCGTGCGACAGATGGCGGAGCACATCGGAGGCTATGCGCCGTTGCGGGTCGTCGAAGACGAGGCTGGAATAGAGCGGGTCGTAATCGCGACACGGATGGAATAGGACGGACAGGATGGATCGCATCGTCATCACAGGCGGGAATCGGCTGCGCGGGGAGGTCCGCATCAGCGGCGCCAAAAATTCTGCGCTGCCTATTTTAGCGTCGACCATACTGGGCGGTGGCGAATGTGTCATTACGAATGTCCCGCGTGTGGCCGATGTGCTGACCATGGGGAAGCTGTTGGGTATTTTCGGGGCGACGGTCTCCCATGAGGGCACTCGGGCCGTCATCAAAGCGGGCGTGATCGATTCCACCGAGGCCCCCTACGATCTTGTCAAAACCATGCGGGCCTCCGTGCTAACGTTGGGGCCGTTGGTCGCCCGTTGGGGGCAGGCCAAGGTATCGCTTCCAGGCGGGTGCGCAATCGGATCTCGTCCGGTCAATCTTCATCTGGCGGGATTGGCAAAGTTAGGGGCTGACATTTCCATTGAGCATGGGTATATCACCGCCAAGGCCAAACGGTTGAAAGGCGCGCGGATCTATTGCGATACACCGACGGTGACGGGAACCGAGAACTTAATGATGGCGGCATCGCTTGCCGAGGGGACGACGGTATTGGAGAACGCGGCTAAGGAGCCCGAGATCGTAGATTTGGCGGATTTTCTGAGCAAGCGCGGGGCGCGGATTGAGGGAGCCGGAACGGATGTCCTCACGATCGAAGGGGTGAGAGAGTTGCAAGGCGGGGAGCATGAGGTGATTCCCGATCGCATTGAGGCCGGCACCTTTTTGGCCGCTGGAGCCATGACCGGAGGCGATGTGACGATCACCCATTGCCGGCCGGCTCACCTGGAAGCCATTCTGATGAAGCTGAGGGAAGCCGGGGCTGAGGTGTCTGTCGAGAAAGAGCGAGTTCGCATCACGGCGCCGGATCGGCTAAAGGGAACCGATATCAAGACCTTGCCC
>JAOUEB010000156.1 GCA_029858925.1 Nitrospira sp. | reverse complement strand
GGTCATGCAGAAGATGATATTGGCCCGAACGAAGGAAGAGCGCGAAAAATTTCTCGACCAACTCCTGCCGCTGCAAAAACAAGATTTCATCGGGCTCTATCGTGAAATGCATGGCTATCCGGTGACGATTCGGTTACTCGATCCGCCACTCCACGAGTTTCTTCCCAAGCGGGAGGAGTTGATGGTCGAAATCGCGCAGCTTGAGTTGACGGGCAAAGACGGCGCCGCGCTTGACGAAAAGCGGCGGCTGCTGACCCGCGTCGAAGAGCTGCATGAATTTAATCCGATGCTGGGGCTGCGCGGATGCCGGTTGGGGATTACGATGCCGGAGATCACGCGCATGCAGGCGCGGGCGATCATGGAGGCGGCCTGTGAATTGGCAAAAGAAGGCAAGAAGATCGTGCCGGAGATCATGATTCCCTTGGTCGGCATGGTCTCGGAGATGAAGTCGCAAAAAGACCTTATCCGCGAGGTTGCGCAGGAGACGATGAAACGCTACAACGTCAAGCTCTCCTATCTGATTGGGACCATGATCGAGTTGCCGCGGGCGGCGGTGACTGCCGATCGGATTGCCGAAGAGGCGGAGTTTTTCTCCTTTGGCACGAATGATCTGACGCAAACCACGTTTGGATTTTCCCGCGACGATGCGGCGAAATTTATCGATTACTATAAGACGGTCAACATCATGGAATTCGATCCCTTTGCCGTCCTCGACCGGGAAGGTGTCGGGACGTTGATGAAGCAGGCCATCAGTGGAGGCCGGAAGACCAGGCCAGGCATCAAGCTCGGCATTTGCGGCGAACATGGCGGCGATCCAAGCTCCGTGGAGTTTTGCCATCAACTTGGATTGGATTATGTCAGTTGTTCTCCGTATCGGGTTGCAATCGCCCGGCTTGCCGCCGCGCATGCCGCGTTGGCCGAAGCCGATGCCAAGAAAACTGCCAGGCCTTCTGCCGCATCGCGAGCAAAGTCGGTGAAGCAGGCGCCGGCACGTCACCGATCTTCTCCCAGTCGCAAGAAACGGTGATTGGTCGCACACAAGATCTCCACTACATGACCTTGGCCCTTCGTCTTGCGGCGAAGGGCCGGAGGACAGCCAGCCCGAATCCGATGGTCGGCGCCGTAGTCGTCGCACAGGGCCGAATCGTCGGGCAGGGCTTTCATCTTCGCCCCGGCCTTTCTCATGCGGAAATTCTGGCGCTTCGGCAGGCAGGTAGCCGCGCGCGAGGCGCGACGCTGTATGTAACGCTCGAGCCCTGCTGTCATCGAAACAAGCGAACCCCTCCTTGTGTGCCTGACGTGATTCGCTCCGGGGTCAGCCGTGTCGTCATGGCGATGTACGATCCCAATCCATCGGTGAAGGGCAAGGGCGCCGCAGCGCTTCGGCGGGCCGGACTTTCCGTCACCGCCGGGGTCGCTCGCCGTGAGGCGGAGGCATTGAACAAAGCCTATTCCCATTGGATCAACACGAAGCGTCCCGAGGTGACCCTCAAAGCAGGGATGACACTCGATGGAAAGATTGCGACGGCTTCCGGCGAGTCTAAATGGATCACCGGCAAGCAATCGAGGCAGGATGTTCACGATCTTCGTTCGCGCGTGGATGCCGTCTTGGTCGGGATCGGTACGGTGCTGACCGACGATCCTGCTCTCACGGCGAGAGTCGGTCCGCGCCTCAATAAGTTGGCATCGAAGCAACCGCTACGCATCGTGGTTGATAGCGCCTTGCGCATTCCAAGAAAGGCGCAGATTCTTTCTGGCCAAGAGAGAGCCAAGACGATCGTGGCGACCACCGATTCGGCTTCGGTATCCCGGAAACGGGCGCTTCTGAAACAGGGTATCGAGGTGCTGACGTTTCCCCCTCTGCGAGGGAAAGTCTCCCTGCCTTCGTTGATGCGTGAGCTCGGCAGACGGGGCGTGACGTCGTTGCTGGTCGAAGGCGGCGGAGAAATCAACGCGGCCATGCTCAAGGCCAAGCTAGTTCAACATGTTCGTTGCTACCTGGCGCCGGTCCTTCTCGGCGGCGAAGATGCGAAGGGCGTGATTGGAGGCAAGAGCCCGGCGCGTCTCATGTCGGCACTCAAGCTGCGTAACGTCACCACTCGCTCCGTCGGGGGCGACCTTGTTGTGGAAGGCGACCTGTGAAGGGGTGGATGGTTCGTGTCATCACAGTCGTGGTTCAGAACAAACCAGCCTACTCCCCCCATTATTCATGACGGTTCGTGGCGAAATCGCCTGGAAGCCTGTTCGCGCGAAGCGCAGGACGGAACGAGTGCGTGCCTCCTCTTTGTTTGCGAGATACGCTTCACGAGATACGAGCGACGAACAGTGGAACAGCGAATCCGCGATGGCAGTAGAAACTTCATGAATAATGCAGGATAAGCCCCATGAGTGCCGAGACACAGTTTCCGTGGAAGGCCATGGTTGGGGTGTTGGCGGTCGCAACAGGGTTGGTGCTGGTCCTGCAAGTTAGGGCCGTGCGATCGGAAACCTGTACCCTATCCCCTCACCATGCAGGAATGGTATTTCCTGTCGAACGGGTGGATCCAGAATGGGTCTGCCGGCTGCAATCTGTCACCGGCAATTATACGACGGTCAGTACGGTGGGGCCGATCCGGGCGGCCTTGTCCGAATCGATGTATCAGTATCTGTTGGATCATCCTCCTGTTGCGACAGCTTTGATCGATCGCCTTGGACTTGGATTGTATAAGTCCGAAGAGCGGGGGCCTGACCGATTCTGGGGCCATGATGGAGAAGGGACGGAGGGGATCGTGCAGCTCATCTATAAGGACCGCATGTCTCGACTCTATTATCTCGAAGGATCGCACGACAGCCGACTGCTCCCACATGTCACCGGGAAGGCCGTCGTGTTGCTCAGAATGAACCCGGTGAAGGAATCGAACGGAGCTGACGCGGTGGACAGTACCGTGGTCTCCTACACCAAGCTAGATAATCGCATCCTTGCCGGCTTGGTGTCGTTGCTGCGGCCGCTGATCGGGGGAGTGGCGACGGGGAAATTGAGGAAAGGGGTGGAAACTGTCGATCGGTTAGGCCAGGTCATGCGGCAGCATCCTGAGCGTGTCCTGTTTGAAGCGACGGATCCGCCCGCTCTTCCTGATCGCGACGTGGCTTTTTTGAAGGAGGCGCTTGGGAGGGCGGACAATCCAGGCCACCCAGACCACCGGAACAGACCAGTCCCATGACGACATCGCGCAGTTTCATGTTGGTCTGTGCGGTCGGTATCTTCAGCTTCATCAGCTACAACATGGTGCGGATGCCAGTCCTCTCGCTCTTTGCGGAGTCGCTCGGCGCGAGCCCGGAACGAATCGGGCTGATCGTGTCGGTCTCGACCTTGACGGGTGTTTTCCTCAAGCTGCCGTCTGGAGCCCTGTCCGATATTTACGGAAGGCGGTTGTTGTTGCGGATCGGCGTGGTGGCGTTTGGCGTGCCGCCGTTTCTTTATCCCTTTATCACGGATTTGGATGCGCTCACCATACTGCGATTCATCCACGGCCTGGCCACGGCTATCTTCGCTCCCAGCGCCCTGGCCACTGTGGCGGAACTCTATCGGGAGCGGCGAGGCGCAGCGCTCGGCACCTATACGGCCTGTATGCAATTCGGCTCTCTGCTGGGCCCGTTACTCGGAGGTTATCTCGCCTATGCGGCAGGATTTGATACGGTGTTTGTCATGGCTGGAGTTTTCGGCTGTGCCGGGATGGTGCTGTTCTATAGTCTTCATTTGAATGTCGCCACACCGCAAGTACAAACCAAGGGATTGGGGGTTGTGCTTTCTGAAATGTGGAAGGGGTTTGCCGTTGTCGCAAGGAATAAAATCGTGCTGATCACCAGCATGGCCGATGCCGCCAAGATGATTGCGAACGGCGCCTTGATGGCCTTTTTGCCGCTGTATGGGGTGTCGATGGGGTTGAACCCCGGCGAAGTTGGGCTGCTGTTTACTGTCCAGGCCGTGACGTCGTTCTTCTCCAAACCGATCATGGGCCGGGTGTCCGATCGGGTGGGACGCCAGCCGCTGATTCTCATCGGCCTGTTGATCTGCGCCGGGACGTTTGTCTGTATCCCGCAGGCGTCGATGTTCGGAATGTTGTTGGCGCTGTCGGCCGGATTCGGGTTCGGCGAAGCGGTGGTTTCCTCGTCTTCCTCAGCCCTAGTGGCGGACAGCTCCGAGTTCAAGACATTGGGGGCAGGGATGGGGATGCAGGGGACGATCATGGATATCGGACACGCGAGCGGGCCGCTGCTGGCCGGAGTGCTGATTGCGAACCTGAGTTATGGCCAGGCCTTCGCCATTATTGCCGGTATTCAAGTAGCGGCGGGCGGAGTGTTCTGGTTGGTTATGAGGGGAAGATCGGCTGGCGCAGTGATGTTATAATGCCGGCGCGTCACGTTGGAAGAGAGCATCTTGAGCGGCGGATAATTGCAGTCCACTGAAAGCGAGTTCATCCATGTTTACCGGTATCGTAGAAGAAATGGGCGCGATTGCGTCCCAGGAAAAGACACTCGCCGGGACGAGGCTAACCATTTTGGCCTCGATCGTCATGGGCGATCTGAAAATCGGCGACAGCGTGAGCGTCAACGGCGTCTGTCTGACGGCCGTCTCGATGGGCGAACGAGATTTTTCCGTGGAGGTGTCGCCTGAGACGCTCTCCGTGACGACGCTGGGGGGTATGGGCGCGGGAACGCCGGTGAATTTGGAACGGGCCATGAAGCTGAACGAGCGCATTGGCGGGCATCTTGTGGCCGGCCATGTAGACGGGATCGGAGTTATCCGCAGCCGGCATCAGGATGGCAA
>JAOUEB010000154.1 GCA_029858925.1 Nitrospira sp. | reverse complement strand
GCGCGCGAACTATAGCGTGAGGCTGGAAGGCCGTCAAGCAATCGGCCGGCGCGGTGTTACAAAGTCGCGGAAAGAAGCGTCTCTCGTGAAGCGTATCTCGTATCTCGCAAACAAAGATGAATGCGACTCTCTTTCCATCCTACGCTTCACGAGACACGAAGAACGCGGTTTTGCGGTTTTATGGCAGGGCGCAATAGGCCCGCAGGCGAGCGCTCAAGAAGATCCCGATCCGATCCTGATCGTCGGGCTTCACCATGATCACTTTGGCTCCAAACAAGAGACCTCGAACCCAACGGACCACGACTCGCTGAATTTCAATGGTCTCATCCTTGTCGGGAAGAGACAGGCGCACCGCCAGTTCCATCCCCGGCGCCACCTGATGGTCGCCGAGCACCCGAAATCCATTGCGCGACAAATTCATGACCGTCCCCTTCCCAAGGAACTCCCCACCCATGTAGTACATAACGCAACGAACTGGAATTCGATGGTAGGTGCGAATCACAAATCGGTTTACTGAAGGCATGGCCTCCCCCTTAGCCAAGAAATGAGCGAACGCCCTGTAAAAGGCTCCCAGCCAAGCCCTCCAGGATCTGCCGGCAGCATACTTTTTTCAGAGCCTCCTCTCCTAGCCCTCCAGAAGAGGGGGCATTGGACCGATATCCACCACACCGCCGACCCCAGACCAAACAGAAATTCTGAAGGCTCGCTTGACACTCTCTTCAACGATATGTTACATGGTTCGGTCCAATGTGGGGGATATAAGACATGTACGCAATTATTCAAACCGGTGGAAAGCAGTATCGGGTCGAATCCGGTTCGACGATTCAAGTCGAGCGATTGCCCGGAGATGTGGGCGCCTTGGTCGATTTGGACCAGGTCCGTCTGGTGCATGGCGATGCCGGTCTAGTCATCGGACAGCCGCTGGTGCAGGGCGCAAAGGTCACGGCTGAAATTCTCCAACAGGGCCGCACCAGATCGATCACGATCTTCAAGAAAAAACGCCGGAAAAACTACCGCCGGACGCGCGGGCATCGGCAGAGCTTCACGAAGCTGCTCGTGAAAGAGATCGCCACGGCATAGCAGACAGACAAAGGACCTTCCATGGCAACAAACAAAGGCGGCGGATCATCACGCAACGGACGGGACAGCAATCCCCAGTATCTGGGCGTCAAAGCCTATGGCGGTGAAACCGTGACGGCTGGCAGTATCATTGTCCGCCAACGCGGGACGAAGTTCTTTCCCGGTTTCAACGTCGATCTCGGACGGGATCACACGTTGTTCGCTCGGGTCACCGGCACGGTGAAGTTCGAAGGCGGGCGCGCCAGACGAAAAGTCAGCGTGTACCCAGTCCCCGCTAAATCCTAATTCCCCTCGCACTCACCCACATCGTCGGCTGAGATGACAGGGATCCCCCTCCCCCCGGCATGGGCAGGTGGGGTATACTCCTTGCCGTGCTCGCCTACAATTTTGAATTGATTACAGGAACGCCATGTTTGTCGATGAAACGCTGATCACCGTGCGAGCCGGCAAAGGAGGAGACGGCATTTGCAGTTTCCGCCGAGAGATGTTCGTTCCCCGCGGAGGGCCGGACGGAGGAGACGGAGGACACGGCGGCAGCGTTGTCTTGACTGCGTCCCACCGGCTGACGACCCTTCTCGATCTTCGCTATCAGAGACACTATGAAGCGGAAGACGGACGGGCCGGCGGCGGCTCCAACTGCACTGGGCGCACAGGGAAAGACACGATCGTCACACTCCCCGTCGGCACCGTCGTCTACGACGACCAGACCGGCGAGGTGCTTGCCGACCTGGTCGCCGACGGCGAAACAACAGTCATCGCGCGAGGGGGGCGGGGTGGACGAGGCAACAGCAACTACGCCACATCCACCAATCGCGTACCGACACGGTTTACCCATGGGACTGCGGGCGAAGAGCGCACACTGCGGCTTGAGCTCAAGCTGCTCGCCGATGTCGGGCTGGTTGGATTCCCGAACGCCGGCAAATCGACACTCATTTCGGCCATCTCGTCCGCTACGCCGAAAGTCGCCGATTACCCATTTACCACACTGACTCCCCATCTTGGCGTCGTCCGCTGGGGATCTGATCGCAGCTTTGTCGTAGCGGACATTCCCGGTCTCATCGAAGGTGCGCATGACGGAAAGGGGCTGGGGTTTCAATTTCTTCGGCATATCGAACGCACGGCGTTCTTACTGCACCTGATCGATGTCTCGGAATGGGCCCCGGACGAACCGGTCGCCGGGTTCGAGGTCATGCGGCAAGAGCTTGCCGCCTATGACGAGACACTGAACGACCGCCCGTTCGCCGTCGTCGCGACGAAGATCGACATCAGCGGCGCGTGCGACCGGCTCAAGCAACTGCAAACCTACTGCAAGCGCCGCAAGTACACATGCCTCCCCATATCGTCCGCAACCAGGGAAGGCCTCAACGACTTAGTCACCTTCGTCGGCGCGCAGGTGGATCGCATGAGAAAGACGCCATGCGAGACGAGATCCTAGCGCACGCAAAGCGCATCGTCGTCAAGATCGGCAGCAGCTTGATCGCCTCCCGCGCGACAGGCCTGCGTCCCGAACAAATCGAGCGGCTGGCCGATGAGATCGCCGTACTCCGAGCAAGCGGTCGTGACGTGCTGGTTGTGTCGTCGGGCGCCATCGTATCCGGCATCAAGAAGTTACAGCTCAAGGAGTACCCCAAGAGCCTCCCGGTCAAACAGGCCGCCGCAGCGGTCGGGCAAAGTCGGCTCATGTGGGCCTATGAAAAGGCCTTCGAGCGGCTAGGCGTTCAAGTCGCCCAAGTGCTCCTCACGCATCAAGACCTCGCGGATCGCCGGCGGTTCTTGAATGCCCGCTACACATTGACCGCGCTGATCGGATTCGGCGTCCTGCCGATTATCAACGAAAACGATACCGTGGCCGTGGAAGAAATTCGGGTCGGCGACAACGACACGCTCGCGAGCGAGGTGGCCCATCTGGTCGATGCGGATTTACTGGTCATTCTCTCCGATGTCGATGGACTCTACACCGAAGATCCGCGAAAGAATCCCGCAGCCTCGCTAATCCCTCTCATTCCTGAGATTACCGAGGAGATCGAGCGTCGGGCCGGAGTCTCCAGCACCTTTGAGGGCACGGGCGGCATGGCCACGAAGGTCCGCGCAGCCAAGAAAGTCGGCGAGTATGGCGTCTCCACGCTGATCATCAACGGCGAACGGGCGGGACTCCTCCCAAGCGTCCTTGCCGGCGAACCAGGCGGCAGTCTCTTCCTTGCGCGCGAGCGGCGGCTGACCAGCCGCAAACATTGGATCGCCTTCACCCTGCGCCCGCGCGGGCATGTCCGCCTGGATCAAGGCGCAGTGGAGGCCTTGACCATGCGGGGCAAGAGTCTCCTCGCCTCCGGCATTGTCGACGTCACCGGCGAGTTTGAAGCGGGAGATCCCGTGGGCTGTCTCGACAACGATGGAAAAGAGTTCGCCAAGGGCCTCGTGAATTTTTCCTCCGTCCTGCTGAAGCAGATGAAAGGCCTCAAAACCCAGGACATTCACCGGCAGATCGGCCCCCAGGAGTATGAGGAAGTCATCCACCGGGACAACCTGGTCATTCTCTAGTGCTGAGACTTGAGTGCTGAGCCCTGAGCCATGACCCCTTCTGAATCTGAACCTCACCACTCACCACTCACTACTCACCACTTGCCGCTGAAATTGGGCTTGCTCGGCGGCAGCTTCAATCCCATTCACAACGGCCACCTGGCCATTGCGCATCTGGTCCGTGACAAGCTCCGTCTTGACCAGGTGCTCTTCATTCCCACCGGCGATCCTCCGCACAAGCGGGACGGGTCCCTGGCCCCGGCCAAGGATCGCTATGAAATGGTCCGTCTCGCCCTCGCCGGCACCCCGTCCTTCGATCTCTCGGACATCGAAATACGGCGGACAGGAAAATCCTACTCCATCGATACGATCCACGAGCTGGCGCGACGCTTCGGCTCCTCTACCGAACTGTATTTTCTCATCGGGCTCGACGCGTTTCTCGATCTCCCCAATTGGAAAAATCCCATGGAACTGTTACGCGCCTGCCGGTTTGTCGTTGTCCCTCGGCCGGGACAATCGTTCCGGTCGCTGGCAGACATGCCGCTGCTGCCCGCACTTAGCGCTCAGACGCTAAGACAGCTCGATACAGGGGCACTCCCGCAGCTGGATATCGCGCTACCCTCCTGCCTGGGCATCATCTGCCTCCCCATCCCGCCATGTTCTACTTCCTCGTCCGATATCCGGCAACGGATCAGGCAGGGGACAACGACGGCAAATATGTTGCCGCCCTCTGTCCAATCCTATATACTCCAGCATCGCCTATATCAGGAGGGTTGCGATCGCACAAACATCTAAGGCCACCGCTCTTGCGATCGGCAAGGCCATGCTCGACAAAAAGGCCGTCGATGTCCTGGTGCTTCACGTCGCCCCCCTCACCTCTGTAGCCGATTACCTGGTTATCGGATCGGCGGAATCGGATCGGCAGACTCGCGCCATCGCCGATTATATCGACGGCACACTCTCCCGTATCGGCCAGCGGCCGTTGAGTATCGAAGGTACGGCGTCAGGACAGTGGGTCTTGCTCGACTTCGGCGATGTCATCGCCCACATTTTCAGGCAAGATACCCGGTCGCACTATGCCCTGGAACGGCTGTGGAGCGACGCAAAGCAAGTCGAGATTCCCCAGGAGGCGCCTGCGCCTGTAGCCGCCCCTAAACGGCGCATCGTCGCGCGGAAAGCGGCTGCGCGCAAAACGGTCTAGCCATGTTCAGATTGCTGATTACGATCTTCTTC
>JAOUEB010000153.1 GCA_029858925.1 Nitrospira sp. | reverse complement strand
ACGAACCTAGCACAGCAAAATCGCGGAGCGCAAAACTAATCCGCCGACGACAAGAAGGGTCTACTTGCTCCGTATCGCGCCGGCCTCGCAGATGTGGCTGCTCGAATAACAACGTATGCGTGAGGCGCGCGCAGCGCGCGTGAAATCCATATAAATGAATACGGGCCTCGCGACGGCGCCTCAGACTGTCCGCCAATAATAAATATTTCATTCGACTCTTGACGCGAGCAACGCGGAAATCATATTGTCATAGATCTTGACTAACTAACTCATAATTCTGACGGCGCGGCAATGAAGCTCTCGAAAAAAAGTGAATACGGACTCCGCGCCTTGCTCGAACTCGCCCTTGCTCATGGCAAGCAGACGCTACAACGCCACCAGATCGCAACACGCCAGCATATACCCGTAGAATTTCTTGAGCAGATTCTCCTTGCACTGAAACGAGCCGGCCTCCTTTCGAGCCGCCGTGGCGTGAAGGGCGGCTACACCCTGATCAAGTCGCCCGACGAGATCACCTTGGGCCAAGTGATTCGCATCTTGGATGGACCGCTCGCGCCCATTTCCTGTGTGAGCAAAACCGCCTATCAAAAGTGCAGCGACTGTCCCTATGCGATAAAGCCATACTGTCCCCTGCAAAATGCGATGAGTGAAGTCCGGAATGCCATTGCAGATATTTTGGATCATTACACGCTCAGCCGGTTCGCCCTGACAACGCCGGCAAAGCGTGGGAGGTAATGCGCATGCCACCGTCGGATTGGAGATACAGCACCATTTTTCTTGCCAGCCCCTTTCATCTGTTGCTCACATGGGCAGCATTCTCCGGCTCAGCCATGGCCGGAGAAAGCAGAGATTTGATGCTCGCGGTCTATAGCGTGCCAAAAGAGGCCTACGAACGCACAATCATTCCTGCGTTCCAGCGAAGCTGGAAGCAACGGACAGGACAAGACATTCGAATTCGAAGCTCATACGGCGCATCCGGGGCTCAGGCGAGAGCAATCATCGGAGGATTTGACGCCGATGTGGCTGCCCTCTCATTGGAGAGCGATCTCGACCAGATCACCAAGGCAGGATTGATTGCTCATGACTGGCGAACAGGGCCGAACAACGGGATGGTCTCCGCCTCGGTCGTCGCCCTCGGAGTGCGAAAGGGAAACCCGAAGGGGATCATGAGCTGGGAGGATCTTGCCAGACCCGGCATAGAAGTCCTCTATCCAAATCCCAAAACGTCGGGCGGAGCGATGTGGGACGTGGTCGCAATCTATGGAGCCGGACTGAAACTAGCCGAACAGCAGGCCGGAACCCGAAATAATGCGAAGGCTGAATCGCCTGAAACTGTTGCCGCCGGATTGTTGAAACGCATCCAGAAGAATGTAAAGGTGATGGACAAGAGCGGACGCGAGTCGGTCACGACTTTTGAGCGGGGGGTAGGAGACGTGATCGTGACCTACGAGAATGAATTGCTCCCTCGGATCAACAGTCACCGTCCTTACGAAATCATTGTTCCCAATGAAACGGTCTGGATCGAGAATCCTGTCGCGCTCATCGACCGAAACGTGGACCGGCACCGCATACGCGACGTCGCCGAAGCATTTGTCTCTTTTCTCCACAGTGAAGAAGCTCAGGCCGCCTTTACCAAACTTGGATTTCGACCGATCGGCCAGGCAGCCTCACAAGCGTCGTCCGGCACGGCGCTTCCCCTCCCAAGCCGGCTGTTCACCGTCACAGACCTTGGTGGGTGGGAAAAAGTCAGCGCCACGCTGTTTGGACCTCGCGGGACTTGGACAACCATCGTCGAAGACCTCGCGCGCGAAAAATAAACGGTGGACAAACCATGACGCCCCACAAACTGCTCGAGCTCTCCCTCAGGTCCGCTGCAATCGGATACGTATCCTTGCTCATTCTGCTCCCGCTCGCGGCAATCGCTCACCAGTCGTTTATCGGAGGAATCGCCCACTTCATTGAAGACATCAGCAGCCCTCAAGCATCCTCCGCCCTCATTTTGACGCTGGAAGCCGCCTTCCTCACAACCGTCATCAACGCGATTTTAGGAACACTCTCGGCCATCGTGCTGGTGCGTTACGAATTTCCGGGAAGGTGGTTTCTTAACGCCCTCGTCGATCTCCCCTTCGCGATTCCCACGTTGGTAACAGGGTTGATGATCGCAGCCGTTTATGGGCCCACCAGCATGGCCGGAACGTGGCTGCAACAGGGAGGCCTCACTCTTCTCTATGCCAAGCCCGGCATCGTCCTGGCCATGCTGCTTGTGACCATGCCCTTCACGATCCGTTCGTTGCAACCCGTGCTGATTGAACTGGAGCGTGAGCAGGAGGACGCTGCCTTCTCTTTGGGAGCGAGTCCTTGGACGACCTTTTGGAAAGTCACGGTACCGTCCGTGCTGCCGGGGCTTTTGACCGGGGTGTTCCTGACTTTTGTCCGGGCGCTGGGCGAGTTCGGATCCATCGTTATCGTCGCAGGCAACATACCGATGAAAACCCAAGTCGCGTCGGTGTATGTGTATGGAGAAATTGAGAGCTACAATCCGCAAGGCGCCACATCGGTCTCTGTCTTCATTCTGCTGATTTCGTTTCTCGTGCTGATCCTGCTGGAACGCCTGACCAGACCACCGGGCGAACGGATGCCGCGATGGCTCCGATGGCCGAACAGGCCTCTCGACATGGTCCGCCCGTCGGAGATCGGATAACCGTCATGATACGACGCCTGCTCATCGGTTCCGTGTGGTTCTATTTCATACTGCTCCTCATCAGTCCAATTCTGTATCTCGTGACACAGAGTTTTGACGAAGGGATCGAGGCCTTCTGGCGTGAGGTGACCACTCCGGAAGCGTTGCACGGATTCATGCTGACCCTGGAGATTACGGCGATCGTTCTGGTCATAAATCTGGTCTTCGGCACAATCACTGCCCTGGTGCTCGTACGCCAACATTTTGCCGGGCGAACGATTCTGAGTGGGCTGATCGATTTGCCATTTTCAGTTTCTCCGGTCATTGCAGGCTTCATGCTGATTCTATTGTTCGGCCCAGAAACCATTCTAGGCACATTTTTCGGCACCCTGGGAGTCAAAGTCCTGTT
Organism: Nitrospira sp.; assembly: GCA_029858925.1. GTDB lineage: Bacteria > Nitrospirota > Nitrospiria > Nitrospirales > Nitrospiraceae > Nitrospira_D. Next base: position 1,775 of record JAOUEB010000153.1, on the reverse strand, counting down.
TGCCATGCCCGCCATGGTGTTGGCCACACTGTTCGCGACGTTTCCTTTCGTCGTCCGAGAGCTAACTCCCCTGTTGCAGACGACCGGGACGGATACCGAGGAGGCCGCAAGAACGTTAGGGGCAACTGAGTGGCAAGTATTTCTCAAGGTCACGCTTCCCATGCTCCGATGGGGATTTGTGTATGGGACAACGTTGACCGTGGCCAGAGCCATCGGCGAATTCGGCGCCGTGCTCGTCGTATCTGGGAATATCCTGCTACTGACGCAGACCGCCACCTTGCATATCTATCAGAGTTACGTGGACTTCAATTATGTGGGGGCCAATGCCGTTGCCCTGACCCTGTTAGCCGTCTCCTTTGCTATTCTGGCCCTCCTGGAACTCGCAAAAGCCAAGGCTGCGGCAACCGCGGCATAGGCCATCCAGAAAGATGCTGTCGTGAAGATCGAAGTGCGAGGCCTTACAAAAACATTCGGTGCGGTTCAGGCTGTGTCCGATGTGTCCTTCACGGTCAAGGAAGGGGAACTCCTTGGCCTCCTCGGTCCGAGCGGAAGTGGAAAAACGACTGTGCTGCGTTTGATAGCGGGGCTGGAAACACCTTCCGGCGGAGACATCTATATCGATGGAAAGCGGGTGAACGATTTATCCGTCCAGGATCGGAATATCGGATTTGTCTTTCAACACTATGCGCTGTTCAAGCATCTGACCGTCTTCGAGAACATCGCCTTCGGCCTCAAAATCAAGAAATGGAAACCGTTGGAGATTGAGGAGCGTGTGGCGGAATTACTCCGATTGATGAGCCTGGATGCGCTTGAAAATCGATATCCTCATCAGCTTTCCGGAGGACAGCGCCAGCGGGTCGCTATTGCCCGATCCTTGGCTCCTCGTCCGAGTGTGCTGCTTCTCGATGAGCCGTTCGGCGCCGTAGATGCAAAGGTGCGACAGGAGCTGCGCGAATGGTTGATCCGGCTTCACGATCACCTCAACGTCACCAGCCTCTTCGTCACCCACGACCAAGAGGAAGCGATGGAAGTCTCCGGCCGGATCATTGTCTTTTCAAAGGGCGCGCTCGAACAAATCGGATCTCCTGCCGAGGTCTATGAGGAGCCTGCAACCGAGTTTGTCGCGCGATTCATCGGAGCTATGAACATTCTCGAAGGCCAGGTTCTGAACGGGATGGTGAAAATTGGATCGCTTGAGTTTCCCGCTCCCACTATCCCAGACCATACCCATATCCAGGTAGGCTTTCGCCCCTACCATGTAAAGGTGGCTGAAGATCCCCATAAGTACCGTCAGGCTGCGACGCTACGGCACATATACTTTCTCGGTGTCGCCTATCGGCTTGAGATCGAATCAAGAGAAGGACTGATCCTTCGATCCCGCATGAATAAAGAAGAATTCCGCCAATACCGATTCGAAGTGGGCCAACCAGTATCTTTCGCCGTAACGAATTTTCGCTTTCTTCCACAAGGCGGGATGTCTTTCCCCCCATCGGCATCGTCCCAACCGCTCGAGATTGGTCCCCTCACTCCCTAACCTGCTCACAAAATCGACTCTCTGTTTACCCCGCTGCTATCCGTATCCAACAAAGCATACGCATTGTTAACGGCGGCCTGTTACCGTTGGCCTAGCCCGCATTAGGCATGAGCACTTCTGCTGCAATCGCCGATCCGCTGCTGCGTTCTTCGTCGCTTGTATCTCGTGAAGCGTGAAGCGCAGAACGGAAAGTGCGTTTTCGTATCGGGTATCTTTGTTTGCGAGATACGAGATACGCTTC
>JAOUEB010000152.1 GCA_029858925.1 Nitrospira sp. | reverse complement strand
TGGAGCCTATGTAGATGCCTTGCATTTCAGTCGTGGTGCCCTCAAAGAATCCGTCGGAGCGGAGAGTCCCATTCACTCCGTTCCGGCAGCAGGCTATGTCCGGATACCACACAAAGCCGGTGATTTCCACGCCGAGATCGAATCCCGCCAACGTGTTTCTGGTTGGAAACCAGATTCCCGCGTTGCCACCGATCGACTGTTTCATCTGATAGTCGATAGCCTTCTCCACACGGGGCCCAGTCCCCACCGGGTCATGAAACGTGGCGTCCTGACTGAACGGCATGGCCACGCCCGCCATGAAGGACAGATAGGGCTCGATCGTATCGGACGAGATTGTCGGGGGCTCATCATCCGCTGACGCGGATAGAGGATAGCCGAGGAAACAGAGGAGACAAATCATCGCCGAAATTCTGGTTTTCATTCATCGCCCTCCCAAGGTAAAGAAAACGTGCTATTCGACGAGTTTTGATCGCGAAGTCTGATGCGTGTCGGTATTTCTTCCAGAGTCAAGTGAGCAGAGTAAGACAGCCGTGCCTTCATCGCGCTCGAACCGCTCTCCGTTTCTGCTGTTGTGACCATTGGCATGAGGGCCAAAATAGTTGACACCAACATGATCACGAGGGATACCCTCTTTCAATCGTGGAGGTGGACGGCGCCAACAGTAGCAATCCCTCCTTCATTTTTGAAAATAGATAAAACAGATTAGAGCTATCGGTAAATCCAATATCCCGACATAGCAATCGCGCAGAGGGAAATGACTGTGTTCGTCAGAATCAGGCCGCCAGCTGCGCCAGCTCATGTTCGTCACCCTATCCCACACCTTATTGAGAGACCTGGTGGTCGTCAATCTTGTCGCTCGGTCTGGAACAGACAGAGAGTCCGGGGGAACAGCACTCAGGAAATTGGAATGGAGGAGGGGCCTACCAGAAGAATCCGCCGTGGAAGATTTATCGTCCCAGCGCCTTCTTGACGGCATTGCCGATTTCAGCCGGGTTTTTCACAACTGTCACACCGGCTGCTTCGAGCACCTTCATCTTCTCAGTCGCCGTGCCTTTGCCGCCTGAAATGATCGCGCCGGCATGGCCCATGCGGCGGCCCGGAGGCGCCGTGATGCCGGCGATAAAACTGATAACCGGCTTCTTGACGTGCGCCTTGATGAACTCAGCCGCTTTTTCTTCCGCATCACCGCCGATCTCGCCGATCATGACGATGGCCTGGGTCTCCGGATCATTTTCAAACAACGGCAGCACATCCACAAACCCAGTGCCGTTCACCGGATCGCCGCCGATGCCGACGCAGGTCGTCTCTCCTAACCCAAGAGACGAAAGTTGATGTACCGCTTCGTACGTGAGAGTGCCGCTGCGAGAGACCACGCCGACCACACCCTTCTTATGGATGAATCCCGGCATGATGCCTATCTTAGCTTCATCCACGGTGATCACGCCCGGACAATTCGGCCCGATCAATCTCACATCCCGCCCGCTGAGCGCGCGCTTCACCTTGACCATGTCGTTAACCGGAATGCCTTCAGTAATACAGATGATGAGCTTCACGCCTGCATCGGCCGCTTCCAGTATCGCATCGGCACAGAACGGCGGCGGCACAAAGATGAGGGACGTGTCGCATTCTGTCTTCTTCACGGCGTCGGCCACCGTGTTGAACACGGGAATGCCCTCGACCTCCTGCCCTGCCTTCCCAGGCGTGACGCCTGCCACGACCTTCGTCCCATAGGCCTTGCATTGGGTTGCATGGAACGAGCCTTCCTTGCCCGTGATCCCCTGCACCACCACCCGCGTATTCTTATGAACGAGAATGCTCACGATTCGCCTCTTTTCCTCCCCTTCCTTCTCTAGAAGGGTGCCGTGCCGGGTCTCATACTGCGCGCATCCACCGAGCACCGCCCATATTAATAATTATTTCATCAATCTTGGTGCGCGGTGGGCGAGCACTGACACCCGGCCCGGCACCCTTCTTCTTACGCCGCCTTGCCCGTCAACTTCACAATCTTTTGCGCCGCCTCCCACAAATCGTCGGCCACTTCCAGTTTCAATCCAGATTCCGCCAATAACTTGCGGCCTTCTTCCGCATTCGTCCCTTGCAATCGGACCACCAGCGGCACCGTGATCTTCACTTCCTTGGCTGCTTCTATCACACCGTGCGCGATCCGCTCGCAGCGGACGATGCCGCCGAAAATGTTGATGAAGATGCCTTTGACATTCTGGTCCTTCAGCAAGATACGAAAACCGGCGGCCACAGTCTCCTTTGTGGCCCCGCCGCCGACATCCAAGAAGTTCGCGGGCTCGCTGCCGGCCAGTTTGATGACATCCATCGTCGCCATGGCGAGACCTGCGCCGTTCACCATGCACCCGATGTTGCCGTCCAGCTTGATGTAGTTCAGATTGTTCTCGCTCGCTTCGATCTCCAGCGGCTCTTCTTCATTGAGATCCCGCATCTGCTGCACATCCTGATGCCTGAAGATGCCGTTATCGTCGAACGAAACCTTCCCGTCCAGCGCCACCAAGGTCTTTTCCTTCGTGATGATGAGCGGATTGATCTCGACCAGCGCGGCGTTCTTATCCATGAACAGCCGATAGAGATTGCCGAGCATGTTGACGAATTGATTGACGACCGCCGGCTCGATCGCCTGAAGCCCCAGCGCAAACGCGACATTGCGGCCATTGTGGCTTTGATATCCGACGGCGGGATCGATCGCTTCCTTGATGATCTTCTCCGGCGTCTTCTCCGCAACTTCTTCGATCTCCATCCCGCCTTCGGTGCTGGCGATAAACGTCGGCCGGCCCGAGTCACGATCGACGAGGATCGAGAGATAGAGTTCTTTGGCGATATTCGCGCCTTCTTCCATCAGGAGACGATGGACCTTGCGGCCCTTTGGACCGGTCTGATGTGTCACGAGCGTCTTGCCGATGAGCTCCTTGGCGAAACCGGCGACGGCGCCCTTGTCCTTGGTAATCTTGACCCCGCCCGCCTTGCCCCGCCCGCCGGCATGGATCTGCGCCTTGACAACAAAGACCGGCGTATTCAGCTCGTTGGCCCAGGCCGTGGCCGATTCGGGAGAAGTGATCTCTTTCCCGCGCGGCACCGGCACGCCGAACTGCGCGAACAACGACTTGGCCTGGAATTCATGCACATTCATTCTCTACCTCTTCATCCCTGAGGACGGCGATGGAGGCGTTTCTCACTGCGCGCATCCACCGAGCACCGCCCGATTTCTGACAATCTAATTGCTCTTGCGTGCGCGGTGGGCGAGCACAAGAAATGCCTCCGTCGCCGTCCTCTATCCCACTTTCCTCGTATACGCCGGCAAGATCATCGGTGAGATGACGCCACTGACATTCCCGCGCTTCTTGGCTTCCCCTCGGAACCGTTGCAGGTGTTTCACCGTGAGCGCCCCCTGCGTCATCGATGCCACGCGCGTGGCGGCGGTCAACCCCGACCGCTTTCCATAGACCATCAAATCGAGCAGCGAGTTGCCCATCAATCGATTGCGCCCGTGCAATCCCCCTGAGGCTTCACCCGCCACGAAGAGATTCTTTACGTTCGTCTCCGAATTCGTATCGATCTTTACTCCGCCGTTCTGATAGTGCAGCGTCGGATAGATGAGCACGGGATCTTTGCTGATATCGATGCCGAATCGCTCGAACTGGAGCATCATGGCCGGGAAATGTTTTTCGAGCGTCCCAGGCCCATGTTCAGCGTCCAGCAACGGGGTGTCCAGCCAGACCCCGACGCGGCCCGACATCGTGCGAATACCCCGGCCTTCTTCACACTCGCGGATGATCGAGGACGACACCACGTCGCGCGTATCGAGTTCGTTGACAAACCGTTCGCCCCTGGCATTGACCAAATGGCCTCCTTCCGAGCGAATACCTTCTGTAACCAACTGCCCCACCAATTGCTCGGGGAAGACTGCGCCTGAAGGGTGATATTGGAAGGTATCAATATGCGCCAGTTTCGCACCCATGCGGTAGGAAAGGCAGAGCCCGTCACCCGTCGCGCCATAGTGGTTGCTCGTCGGAAACCCTTGAAAGTGGAGCCGCCCGATGCCGCCCGTCGCCAGAATGACCGACTTGGCCGCCACGACGACATATTGATGGTTGTCCAGATCCTTGAGGATGGCGCCGGTGCAACGCCCTTCGTCGTCGCTGAGCAGCTCGACCGCCGCGCAAAACTCCAGCAGCTGGATCTTCTGATTGAGAACTTCATCCTTGAGCACCCGCATGATTTCCAAGCCGGTGTAGTCTGAACAGGTCAAGAGTCTTGGTTTGGAGCTGCCGCCGCCTTTCTTCACATGCAAATTGCCGTCGGCCTGCCGGTCGAACAGCACACCGAGGCTAATCAGCCACTTGGCAATCGAGGGGCCTTCTTCGACCATCACCTTGAGCAGCTCATGGTCGTTCTGCATGTGGCCGCCCTTGAGGGTGTCGAGGAAATGGGTGACCGGCGAATCTTCCGGCGCCACAGAGATCTGCATCCCCCCTTGCGCCATCACACTGTTGGAGTCGCCCAGCCGCAGCTTGGTCGCCAGAATAACCTTGGCGCCGGCGCCGTGCGCGTGTAATGCCGCTGCGCAACCGGCCCCGCCGCCGCCGATCACCAGCACATCGGTGTGATGGTGCGGCGTGAGATCAGCCCCGTCCTGGATGGGGCTGTCGCCCTCCAGCAAGGCCGCCAGTTCGACGACGGTCTTATCCCCTTCATTGGGACCAAATCGAATAGGCCGATAGGCGCTGGCTCGAAAATCTGGGTGATACTTATGAATCAGCTGATCACGATCGGCAGGGGAAAACTTCGGAAACGTCTGTTTCCGCCTGGCGTCTCGAGTCTTGTGCACGATTTGTTGGAGC
>JAOUEB010000151.1 GCA_029858925.1 Nitrospira sp. | reverse complement strand
GAGGGGAATCATACCCGCTGCCAATAGGGCAAGCATCTTGGCACTTGGCGGATTCCACCGGCAGACTTTATCATCAACCTGCTAGCATACTTGACCGTACTGAGAGCACTCCCCTCGCTCCTTCGACTGAGCAGAACGCCCCACGCAAACGCATGGCCATGATTTGTTGCTTGCGTCCTGTGCCAACGCAGCCAATCCACCGAGTCCACGATGGTTCTGGTAGGAACAAGATGGCAATGCAATTTTCTTGGAGTCCGCTACTGTTGTGTCGTTGCCTCATGGGACACGGGCGATGCGGATTGTCATGAATGACGCGAGCAATAATGCATCCATCACGCAACCGATGAACATCGGTGGCTGGTTTGTGGATTTTGAGGAACTGAATCGCGATCGTTTCGCTTACTCATAATAGAGATTTCTCAGGAGGGCCAGACTCCAGGTCACCCATAACCCGCGCATCGCCATCATCGGGCAAGCCTCTACCGCCTCACTATTGACCAGTGACTCGGCAGAGAGAGCTCTCCTCAACACTTCCTGCAATGGTATCTGCCCAACCGCCGATAAGAGGTTTCAATGGAGCCAGAAGCTTGCCTTGACGTTGAAACTCCCTTAAGACGAACGGCCGATCGAAATCCTACTCATTGCCGTCAAGTAGGTGCGTGGAAACGATATCGGGGCTGTTTTTTGGGGCCTTGCAAAAGACGACCAAGTTTAGCTGGATGCTTTCCTCTCATCTCAGTCCCAATGCTAGCCAAGCAGCCCATACGATTCCCAACAGAACCCGTATGCACACTGATTGATGCTCATTGGGAACTCCGCGAATCTCTGTCATCACCCTCCTTGTGATAATCCGTGAGTGTCATCGCCGGCTGGTTCGCGGAGTCGGTCGAGTGGCTGTTGTCAAAGGAGTCACGTGATCACAGGTCATGGTCAGCAGATTATCACGACTGTCACAGCGAGCAGAGTGCCGACTGCGTCATAGGTGTAGGCTGAGATTGGCATTGTAGGGATGCGTGCCTCGACACACATATCTCGCCGTTTTCTCAATACACCTGAGCCGCAACGGTTCGAGCTCCGCCTGGTTCATCAATTCGACCTCGCTTGCCAACGAAGAGTTCGTGAGCTGAGCGTCGTTTCTCACCAGTCATTCATCGCTCGGCTCTGCTGCTTCACGCTCGACGGTTAACGATTGACGCCGGCAAGCGAGGTGCCCTGGCAATTCATCGCCAAGCCGGACGGCGCTACTCAATTGAGGATGGCGGCGGAGCAACTCGCCTCGCTCTTTAATCAATCACACTCAGGCGTGGCCTTGTGCAAAAAACAAGAGGGTGAGGAATTACCTCCCCACCCTCTCTTTATCGCACAATCCCCAGGAAGCGATGACACGCCTTTCGGACGCCTCGCTCGCCGTTTACGGGCTTGTCACCTGCAAGTTGAGACGACCGGTGGCAGGCGCCATCGGACTGATTGTGATTGTATACAGATCCGGTGTAATCAGCGTCACAGGGTTCAGCGTAAAGCTCGCCCCTGATTTCGTCGCCTCAGTCTGCAAGATGCCGCTTTTGGTAGAGAGGCTCACGGTCACGCCGTCAATCGTATTGCCGGTGACCTTGACCGTGACCTGTTGGTTCCCGGCCCCTGCCAACGTATAACGGGCATTCTGTCCGGCCCGGCTGATCGTGACTGGCGTTGCCGCGGAATTGATCGTCACATTCCCCGCAACTTCGGTGGAAAGCGTGACGGTAATAGCCCCGGTATGGTTACTGGCCGGATCGACGACAATGGTGTAGGTCCCGGTGGCCGGCAAGGGGCTTGGTGCTGTAAGACCTCCTCCGCCCCTGCCAACCGTCGTCGAGGCAAAAACGGTTCCATTCTGGTTGAGGAGCGTGATCGAGCTTGATGTGACCGTGACGGACGTCAGCCCTAGACTCACCCATTGCCCCTCAGTACCGCTAAACGTATAGCGCGCCGTGCTGCCCGGCTTGGCAAAACTGATCGCCGCCGGTGCTCCGTCCACCGCAATGGTGCCGACGAGCGGGGACGTGAGCGTCAATGTCATGCTGCCGGTGTAATAGCTGACCGGATCGACCACGATCGTGTAGGCTCCCGTTGCGGGCAATATCGTCGCCGGATCGAGACTGCCCCCGCTGGGACCGACTGTTGTCGAGACCAAGGTGGTGCCATCCGGATTCAGCATCGATACGACACTCGATGCAGTCGTGACCTCCGTGAGTCCAAGGTTCACCCATTGACCGGCTGTGCCGCTGAATGTATAGCGGGCTCGCTGGCCAGGCACGATCAGCATCGATGTCACAGCCGCTTCGTTGGTCATGATGGCGCCGGAGACATCCGGGGCGCTGTAGAGCGCGAGCGTCGCCCGGCCAAGATCGATGTGTCCTGGATCGATCAGAACGGCATAGACCCCTGAAGTTGGAAGGACTTGCGTGTCGATCACGGCGCCTTGCGATCCGAAGGAGGCCGGCGTGCCCAGAATGCCTCCATCCGGCTTAAGGATGGATACATACCCACTCTCGATTGTGACCCCGCTCAATTGCAGGCTCACAGTCTGTCCGGTGGTGCCGGCGAAAGTATAGCGTGCATTCTGTCCGAAGCGTCCAAAAGCAATCGGCATGGCAGGACCTTGAGGGGTGATGTCGCCCATCAGTTCAGTTGAAACTGTGACGGTGACATCGCCGGTATAGCGCTCACCTGGTTCGAGAACAATCGTATAGGTGCCGGACGACGGAAGTGCGGGCAAATCGAGACTTCCGCCCTTGGGTGAGAATGAAGCACCCTTAGAGGCCGTTGAATCACTGGCAGGCTTATAGGCTGACCAATAGTAGTGCGTCACCGGGGAGGCCACAATGGTCATCACCTCGCCATCCGGGCGATACACCGACGCACGCCCTTGCGTCAGCGTGGCGCCGCTGAAGCCGATATTGATCCTCTGACCGGCGACGCCTTCGAAGACCATCAAGCCTTTCTTTTTCGGGGTCTTCATCGATGCGGTAACGGGGGGACCATCGACGGTGATGCGGCCTGTATATTCAATGTCGGCAGCCGTGACACCGGGGGGTGGGGCAATATCGCCGGCATAGCTACTATCCACGGCGATGTTGGGGAGGAGTCCTGCGAACACAATCACGAGCGCTGCTGTTGCCGCTCGCGCCCGGCACTTCACCCTCTGCCACAAGCTGCGCATAGTCGCTCTCCTATTCGTTACTTGTTAAACATGACATCCACCGGCTTGCTATCACCTAATCTCCCGGCGTGCCCGTTGTCATGGATCACGTCCTCACACTGGTCTGTACCGGCGCTTCTATACGCTTTTTTTGTTCGAGACGCAATCCCCAATGATCTCGCAGATCAGCACATTGCTCCCCTCATTGGATGGGCATTGGCTCACAAAGCGCCAGATAACGAGCCTGCGCAGGTGTTCCGCGGTTCCAAAAAAAAGAGGATGGGGAGTCGCCTCCCCACCCTCTTTTCATCACACACAGTCTTCTGGAACCGATTACTCGGCCTTGCAGAAGCTCCGCTCGTAGTTGATGATCGCCCAGGCTTCTTCATCGTTGACCGCAGCCGGGATCAACGACACCATACCCGTGCCGGGGCTGCCGTTCTTGATGACCCAGAACAGCTCGCCGTCCTTCCGCTTCTTGTGGAATTTGCAATTGGTGAAATCACGCGGGCTTGGATTCAGCATGGTGCCGGCAGGGCCATTGCCCTTGCCTTCCTTCCCATGGCAATTGAAGCAGGTTCCCTTGCCCTCGTACAACGCCTTCCCCTTGGCAATGCTCTCCGGTGTCGCCTCAACCGGATTTTTCATGGCCTTTGCATCAGCCATCTGATCGGCCGGAACGCGCGGCTTCACTGGATCTCTTTCCTCAGCTCCGACCACTGAGGCCGACAACAGCATCAGCGCTGCGCTCACTCCTAAGAACTTCGACAAATACCCCATCTCACATCCTCCTTTGTGTTGAACCCACCGCACATGAACTTGGCACGAAACCGCTGGCTAAATAACTCATCTCATTCAAGTCAGAAAAAACAAACGGACTATACCAACGCCTTTGAATTCCTGTCAAGAAATCCCCCCTCCATCCCTTCTCGATCCGCCCTTCCAGCACTCCTGGTAAAGCTCAAAGGTCATGCCACCTTTCACCAAATGAAAATCGTGGCAATCTAAGCGCTTACGTACATAGCGGCAGACACCGCCTTAGTTTCGTGACACCTTTGCGCCTCAGGCATGTCCTTCATGCCTCATCATGTGGGGAAATGGCGTCACAATGGCGACACCTGTTCGTGATGGAAACAGGAGAGAGGGCCGATCGCTCTACCGCTTGATGAGGATTTCGCGCGCGACTTTTCCGCTGGGGCCGAACGGCTTCTGCGGCTTCCCATTCAATTCGGCTTTGACCCCGCCGGCGTTGCCGAGCGTCAAGACAAACTGGTCCCGCCCCTTCCACTGCGCTTTCTCGCCCGGGCGAAGCAGCGATTCTTGCGGGCTGCCATTGTCGATTTGCACAACAACCCAACTCAACTCGGTCGCTTCCAAATCCAACACCAGTTGGTTATCCGCCACCGCTTCAGCCGCTTCCAGAGAAATTCCACCCAACGGGCCGTCCGTTCCAGGCGAAACCGTCGACAGGGTTTCAGGCTCCGGCTTCGAGGCCGCGATCGGCGGTGGAGTCGGCGCCGAGGTCGGCGCGGATGCAGCACCACTCTCGCTCGGCTTCGCCTCTTCAGAGGCAGGTTCAATCCCCCTGGGTTCAACCGCAACGGGCTCATCCTTGAGCGCTTGAACGCTGCGTTTGGGAGAAACCGGCTCCGGCTCCGCCCGCTTCAGCACAGACGACTGCTCCCGACTCAAAAGG
>JAOUEB010000150.1 GCA_029858925.1 Nitrospira sp. | reverse complement strand
TCCACCAGACTGCGGTACTTAGCTTCCGAGGCAGATAAATTCTGGTTGAGTTTCCGAAGCGAATCCGCGGATTGTTGCAATTCATCAAGCGCCTTTTGAGTCTCCAAGTTCATCTGTTGCATCACCCTGCTCAGCCCTCCGATCTCGTCCTTTCGATCAAGAACCGGGATGGTAGGGACGGACGCGCCGGCTGGGGAGCCCACGGCTTTCGACAGGATCACAAGCGGGGCCGCAATCGATTGGGCAATCGCATAGTTTCCCCAACCGATGAGCAAACATGTGAACAGGCCACCGACTAAAATTACGAGAAGGGTCGACCAGCGATCAGCGTTCATTTTGGACAATTCTTCCACCGTGCTGGCCCGTTCACGTTGGTCGAGCCGCGCCATCAATGCCCGAACTTCGGACATCAGCGCTCTTCCACGCCCGTCTTGAATATAGTGGAGCGAGACCGGCTTCTGGCCAGCTTTAATGTCGCGGATGAGGATTTCCTTCTCCGCCATTAACTGGTTAACGATAGCTTGAAGGTTTTTGAACTCGTGGTCCTGGATATCGGTCTGATGGCCTTCTACAAGTCTGTCGTTCAGCTCTTGTGCGACCACGCGAATATTCGTCATCGCATTCTGATACGGCTCGAGGTCGCGCTCATCTTCGGTTAAGACATACCCTCGAAACCCGGTTTCCAAATCCACGACCAACCGCATATATTCGGCCGCAGTTTTCTGGGTAAGGTAGAGATTGTTTAGGCGTTCTTCGGCTTTTGAGAATGTGTGCACGTTGTTCAAAGTCACAATGCTGACGAGAATAAGGGAGGCCAAAGGGATCGCAGAGATCGCGCGTAATTTGTGATGAATGGGAAGATTATTGAATAGGGAAGTGTTATCCCGCCACACGGATGTTCTCTCCTAATATTTTAATTTAGATCACGCCACTCTCTTGGGGCCTGTTGCTTCCCGGCCGCACGCACGGGCGACTGGCGGCCGCATTAATTGAATAATTTGACCACAACTGAATGCGCGTTTTCCAACATGTGCATTGCCAATAAGATGCAGCTCTTCGGTGCTCAGATGATCAGGGGAAAAGGCGCATATCATTTCGGGCTCTAGGTGAAAATTCCATAATGTCGCAGTGAGTCTCAGAGGCGATGGTGACCATGTAGAAGCGAAGGCGCACAGACGGTGTAGCGCTGCACTGTTTTGCAGAGCTTGAGGCACGAAGAGGTACTCCCTGTCAGACTCGCCGTCTGCGGCATGTTTATGGGCCCAAATGCGGACGGACCATGTCACTGTTCATGTGTAGGAGGCGCTTCATGTCCTCCCTGTGTTTATCAGGTGGTGCGAAGAGCCCACGCGTCGACGCAGCGACGAAAAGGCGGCCATCTCGTTGGGATCAGGCCGGTGACTGGCCAAGTGTCCTTCCTACCGATCGGAACGGATATGCCTGCAGACAAGGGAACCATTGTTTCTCATTGGCTCTCTTGACGATTACAAATTGAAATAGAACTGCAACAGGAGGATGTGGTTGATCAAATTCGCATTGCCATCCTTCGTTCGGCTGTTGAGCATCTGATTTTGGTAGCCGATATCCACGTTGAAATATTGGTTGAATTTCTTGTTGACCCCTAAGAAGAACCGGTTTTGATCGATTCCAGCGCCTGGGGCTTTGCCGCCCCGTCTCACGTCATCGATCGTGTCGACCGAATTGAGGTTGATAAAGATTTCGTCATACCCGACGAGCGACCAGTCTGGGGCCATGGGCAATGGGTACGACACCTTGAGCATCTGGCGGAACCGCAGGGCGGTGCCGGCGGAGCTCCCAATCCATCGTTCTTCCATTCTGGTGCGGCTCATGAAATTAAAGCTGGAGAACTTATCCGTGTAGATGGCCTGCTGAAAGGCCCGGCTTTCTTGAAAAAATGGCGACTGAGGCGGCGTATGTTTTTGATTGAAGTTCCCAACCCATCCATAGCCTTGCCAGAGAGAGAGATTCTCTGTCAGCTGATAGCCAAGCGCCGGACGGAGCAGCAGTTGATCGATATTGGTGACATCGTCGCCAATGCGTGGGTTGACTTCCATATAAGCCAAGAAGCGAGAGGGCAGCTTCACGGTCAAATAGACCGGTGTCCAGAGCCGGAAATCCGACTGTGTATTAGGTCCCAGCTCGGTGTAGGCCTGAGCAGTGGTCACTCCGCCCCCCGTCAGGTTCAAGATCATGACCCCGACAAATAACAGCCCTATGTACCAAGCAGACTTCCGCTTGACCGTGGCAGTTTTCTCAATATGCTTTCCGCGTGATTGATGTACTTGCATCGATTTGCCTCCCAAGAATAGTTCTTTCGTTGTTTCTCCGGTGAGAATGTTCTTCTGGGTTTCCTTTGATATGGTTCACTGGCCGAGCGCGCTCTGTATACCAGGATTCGAGGTCAGCAATAAAATATACCTACATAAGGACGGAAAGTTCTAGGATCAAACTCTTCCTTAATCGCTTCAGCGCGCTACCGTCGACGCTCCTTCTAAGAGGAGGCGTAAAGATCCTCTGATCTGTCTTGCGCATAGGGAATACCGCAAGCATCGTGCCTCGCCGAGTAGGTCAATCATGGGAGAAAAAGAGTGGAGGCACGAAGTCAGAAGGAGAGTGGCGAGCGATATCGCACATGCCGCACAGTGCGAATCAGGCATGCGACCTGTGCGCTAATCTGTTAGCCGTCTGTGTTCTTATTCGAGCACACACAATTGAAGCACCCACAGTTGGAAAGACCACGGAACCATAGGTCGAAAGAACATGGAACGGTAGGTCTATCTCTTGCACTAGTTCTTTCACTAGCAGTCGCTCATGGACTGTTTTCGGGGCGAAACTTCAGGGGAGGTAGCTGCTCCCAATGACAATGAGACCCCTCAGGTCCACCCTGATTTGGAGGGGTGCTATATGAAACTTATCGTCAGCTCGTAAAAAGCACGATCTACCGGCTTGACAATAACCAAGCAAGGTGTGCCGCTTGACGGCAGGCCTGCGTTTCCTGAATTTGGCTTAGGGAAAGAACGATGGACGCGATCCGTCGCTGCCATTATCCCCCCGCCATTGGGGCGGCGAAACTGTCTAGCATAACCAAGCTAACCTGTGATATCCATACGCGCCCAGAAGTCAGAAGCATTCATTCCACCACCCACCATAAGGGTGTGTGATCCTCGCTTGAGGGTAAGAAGAAGCCAGTGAGTACTGAGCAGTTTTCTGAACAACCAGGCGCAGGCACCCGATTGGAAGGCGCCTCCAGGCCCGCACTGAACGAGGCCGAGCGTGAGGAACTTGGAGCCCTGGTGTCACAGGCGGTCGAGGCCATTCCTCCGAACTGGCCGCTCCGGACGTTCGCCTATCGCAATCCCTTGGTGGGATTCGAACATTTGCCCTTTGAAGAAGCCGTGTCGGAAGCGAAGAAGCTGATGAAGGGAGAAGGCTATCTCTCCACTGCCGAATACCGGAAATGCTATGCAGAGGGACGGATTTCCGAGAAGGAGCTGTTGAGCGCCCTGCGGTCGCGGGAGCCAGAGCTCGCATCACAGGACCCTGTCCGTGCCGGTGAGCGGAGCCTCCATCATCAAGAGATCCTCCTAGTTCACTTTCTGTACGGGATCGATCCGCTCGACCCCAAATTATGGCAATGGCAACTCGCGGAGGAAGATGCCACTCACCGTATCCGTCCTGATGTTCCCCAGCCCATCAAAGATCGGCTGAGATCGCACGCGGCGGGGCGCGACTCTGAAGCCGTCTACATCCGTTCGCTGTGGTCCGGGGCCTTGCAGGCGCTCGAGCTCTCTGAAGATGGATCGACTGGCAACCACGGGCATTCCCCCACAACGGTCAAGGCTGGCGGATCTGTGCACGCCGAGCATGGACCGACGCCGCAGCGCATCCGCACCGCAGCCGAGATCATCGACGATCTCACAGGCTCTGATCTGAAAGGAGTGATCGACGAACACATGATCAAGTGGTGCGCCGCATTCGTGGATGAAGGCATGGCGGATTGGTCGATGCCCTCACGCACGCAGGGCTTTTATCTTGCCTGGCGGGATCTTGCGCCGCGCGAAGCTTCCGGATGGACCCTTGGAATCTCCGACTGGGCTCGAAGGGTGGGGGCGCTCCCTGACCGCCCTGAAGACACCCTCGCGTCGAGCCTGAACCGCTTGCAGGTTCCCGACCAGGAACGGAAAGATTACTTGCGTCGACACCTCGGCCAGTTACCCGGCTGGGCCGGCTATATTCGCTGGCGAGCCAAGAACCCGAATTATCCTGAACAGGGCCGTCACCCAATCGATCCGCTGGAATACCTGTCCGTGCGCCTGTTTTACGAGGCTGAGCTGGCCGAGAAAGTCTGTCGGAGCACGTTGAACATCAACCCGGCACTACCCGATCTCCTCGAACGCGCACGATCCCATGATCTCGAGAACGGTGACTCTCACGCGCACGACGTGTACACGGAAACCGTCTGCCGGGACGCCTGGCGCCTCTTCCATCTGGCGCAATTCCTCGAGCTTCGCCCGGAGGATCTTCAACACCTGACACCGGCGGATGCCAGGTCGTTGCTGGCCTGGCTCGATCGGTTCCCTTCTGACGCGCTCCGTCCTCTTTGGCACGAGGCATACGAGGCAGAATATCGACACTCGCTGATAACGAAGCTGGTGAATGAGAGGCAGAAATCCGCAAACTGCACAAGTACCGAGCGTCCGAGACCCCGAGCGCAAGCCGCGTTCTGTATCGATGCCCGCTCCAAGCCGTTCCGCCGTCATCTGGAAAGCCAGGGGGAGTACGATACGATCGGGTTCGCCGGTTTCTTCGGTACGGCGATCGACTACCGAACGCTCAATCGTGAGGAAGATCTCCTCCTCTGTCCTGTGCTGATCAAG
>JAOUEB010000149.1 GCA_029858925.1 Nitrospira sp. | reverse complement strand
CGAATAGACCGCCGCTTGATAGGGATTCGCCTTCGCGTGGCGGGCAAGTGTCGGCGCCAAGGGCTCGTTCACCCCGTCGGTTTGCCCATTCAGCTCGCCCCAGAGATTGACAGGAGGGCGCTGGCAGGCCTCTTTCAAATCATCGCCGATGGCGCGCAGCTCCGGTAATTGCGACGACAGCAAGCGAGTGATCTGCTTTTCCAACGTCCGGATGCTCACGACCTGGCCCACGTTCGTCTTGGCCGCAAGCGGGAGCAGGTACCGCGTGGCGTCGAACGCGCGCGCGGCAATTGTCCGTTGATAGTCGGCCGGCTTCATCGACTCCGGGCGAGGATCCCTTTCAGAGAGATAGGCAATTAAGGGATCGTGCAACAGACGGTAGACCTCGGTCAGGCTACGCAGGATGCCTTCATAGACCGCCTCGATTTCGCTGCCTCGAATCTGGCTTGGAACATACCACCGGCTTGACGCAAAGTTCTGGTACCGGCTGGATTTGGCCTGACCGTCCCAGAGCGGCTCGTCTTCCAGCCGGATCGCGGCGAGCTCTGAGATGTCTTCGAAACACACGACGACGTGGCCGAGGTCCGCGATCGAGGCATGGCCATAGTCGAAGTAGAACTGCTCCCAGAATTTCTCCGAAGAGTGGCCATGGACCCAGGTGATGCTGTTTTCGATGGAGTCTGGCGATCGGCTGTACCGTGCCAAGGCGTAGGCGGACTTCTCCGGAGGCATCGGCGCGAGGGCCACCACCCGGCGACCGGATTGATCCTGGGGCATAGACCGTTCCTCATCACGGGACAAGACTGAAGGAGGCGCACTATACCTCTCGTACCGACGAGGCGCAAGCCTGGCTCCGCCTCCGTTGACTTGCCTCAGAATGCGCCGCTATATTCCGTCCGAACTGTGCGGTGTGACGTGTTGAGACGTCCGTTTCTCGTGACCTCTCTTCCGTGACACCTCACGCCTAACCCCTTACCGGTTGTTGGCATGATCAAAGGTATTAAGGGCGTCAAAGACATTCTTCCCGAAGAGACTCCCCGTTGGCGGCTCATCGAGGAGACCGCCCGGCAGTGGGCCGTCCGTTATGGATTTCAGGAGATTCGTGTCCCAATTTTCGAGGTCACGACTCTCTTCGCCCGAAGCATAGGGGCTTCAACCGACATCGTCGAGAAAGAGATGTACACGTTCCAGGACCGGGACGGCACCTCGCTCACGCTCCGGCCTGAAGGAACCGCAGGGACAGTTCGGGCATTCATCGAACACAATCGCAACGCCGATCCCTTGCCGCAAAAGTATTTCTATATGGGACCGATGTTTCGGCATGAGCGGCCTCAGGCCGGCCGCCTACGCCAGTTTCACCAGTTCGGCGTCGAATCGCTGGGCACATCGGACCCACGCGCCGATGTGGAGGTCATCGCACTGTTATGGCGGGTCCTCATGGACCTGAAGCTTCCGGCCCTGACATTGGAAATCAACAATCTTGGCTACACCGCCGATCGGGAGGTCTATCGCCCCGTGCTTGTTGCCTACCTGACACAGCATGTGGAGGCGCTCTGTGGAAACTGCAGGCGGCGTGTTGAGACGAACCCCCTCCGTGTCTTGGATTGTAAAGTTCCCGAGTGTCGAGCCGCCACCGAGGCGGCTCCCCGTCTTGCCGACTCCCTTTCTGAACAGGCCCGTTCGTATTTTGCCGGTGTTGTCGCCGGGCTTGACTCCATCGGAATTCCCTATCGCCTAAACCATCGGCTTGTTCGAGGGCTCGATTACTACTGCCTCACGACCTTCGAAGTCACGTCGACGAGTTTGGGCGCGCAGAATGCAGTCGGAGCAGGAGGCCGTTACGATGCGCTTGTCGAGACCCTTGGCGGTCCTTCTACTCCAGCTGTCGGCTTTGCGCTTGGATTGGAACGGATGGCGATGATGCTGTCTGAGACAGCGCCAGTAGCGTCTCCTGGATCTACGACCGTCTATATTGCAGGGTTCGGCAGCCTGGGTTCGGCCACCGGCTTGTCGGCTCTTGAGGAGCTTCGCCTGGCGGGAATCCGAGCGGTCTCTGATTTTCGGTCCGGCACACTCAAATCTCACTTACGCCAGGCAGATCGGCTTGGCTCAAGATTTACCCTCATCATCGGAGACGATGAAGCGACGAAAGGTACCGCCATCCTTCGAGATATGAACACCAAAGCTCAACAAGATGTCTCTCTCACGTCTCTCAGTCGTGACATCTCCCCACTTTTTCGTGCTCCCTAATCTCAATTTTTCCCATTGACTTTTCCCTCAAAACCTCTTACTTTTTTCTTGTCACTGAAATTCATAAGTGCATGATTCTTTAATATAAAAACCTGTGAATTATTAAGATGCGACGTAAGCTTGGTCTCCTCCTCGCGCTACCCCCTTCCCATGAGAGCGCGGCAACCGTTCATGGGCTATCACAGGCAGCCCTCTCAGCTGGTCATGAGGTGTATCTCTATCTCATTGATGAAGGGGTTAAGAATCTGACTGATCCTCAATACCGACAAATCGCTCACGCGGGCGTAAAAGTCTTTGCTTGTGCCTACGGCTGTCAACAACATCATGTTTCAACGGCGGATCTCGATCCTGCCATTTCATTGTCAGGGCTTGTTGTTCTCTCCGGAATCATCGACGCATGCGATCCGTTTCTGTCATTCACCTAACATTGTTTGACTTGTTATGGCTAAGACTGTTGCCGTTGTCATTCAGGAAGATCCAAGAAAGACTCATAGACCAGTTGAAGCGCTACGCATCGCCCTTGGCCTCGTTGCAGGGTCCCATACAACGACGGTCATTCTTCTAGGTGAAGCTAGTCGGCTTCTCTCTGACGATCTTGATGATATCGTCGATGTGGACATCCTTGAAAAGTACCTTCCCTCCGTCGGACATCTTGAAATCCCGTTCGTTCTTCAATTAGGCGCCGATCGATGCAAGATCGGCAAACAGTTTCGCACTCGGTACGAAACCGATGAGACAATCCGATCAATTCTTCAATCGATGGACCGCACACTAATCTTTTGACCGGTCCTTGAAGGTGCATAGCTTATGGCTTCTCTTTTGTACCTCCTTCGTCATCCGTCAAACTCGCTATCACGTGCCCTCTATTCCACTCAGGACTTAAGCACTTCTGTCTGTACTCTTGAAACTGTAACCCCATCACCTCCGTCTGATCGATCAGTGATAACTATTCAGTCGGGACAAGGCATGGATAGTGTCATAGGACAACCTGTCTCCTATAAGCAGTTTCTGGACCTGGTTCTACAAGCATCAAAGGTTATTATCGTCTGACTCTTTACTCTTAAAAGTATGTGTCTAAAGAAAATTAGTCGTCGGAGTAGGAATAGGAGTAGGGAGTGGAATTATGTGGATAGTAGACATCATGTTGTTTTGGAAGACAAAAAATCATCCTATGGGTGCGTATAAACTTGTGTAATTCTTCTGGAAATACTCCGTGTAGCTTGGCAGAGCCCTGTGGAGAACCGGTACGGGTGAAAACACAACTCGACATAAGTAGGAGGGACATGGTATTGACCAGGTCGTCCAGAGTAATAAACCCATCCCCAAATACCACGTTATCAACAGGTGTGAATAATCCTGTGTATAGTAATATCTCCGACTTATGAGTGTCGATACGGTCTGGCAAGAGGCGCTTCAGTATATCCAGGGGAAGGTTCCCAGGCAGGTCTATGACACCTGGTTCATCCCGACGCATCTTGATCGGATAGAAAACTCCACTGCGCACATCGGAGTGCCAAACAAGTTTTTCGGCGACTGGTTGCATACGCATTATGCCACCTTACTGGTCGAGGCAGTCTCGTCCGCGCGTGGTGGAGGGAATGTGTCAGTAAGCTTTATCGTATCGCAGAATCCTTCTGCTCGGTTGATCGAGGCTCAAACTGTTTCGAATATAGCCAAAGTTGCGGGCCAAGTGAAAACCCGCCGGGGCATTCAACTCAACCCGAAATACACCTTCGAGAATTTCGTGGTGGGAGCGGGAAATCAGTTTTCCCATGCTGCCTGTATGGCGGTCTCAGAGCAGCCCGGAAAGACCTACAACCCCCTCTTCATTTACGGAGGCGTCGGACTGGGCAAGACCCATCTACTCAATGCGATCGGAAACCATGTGGCCGAACGCACAGACCTCCGCATCGCCTACTTGACGACCGAGCAATTTACGAACGAGGTCATCAATTCCATTCGATACGACAAGATGACGGATCTCCGCAAACGGTATCGCCACATTGACATGCTCATGATCGACGATATCCAGTTTCTCGTCGGGAAAGAGCGGACCCAAGAGGAGTTTTTCCATACGTTCAACTCTTTGTATGAAGGGCACAAGCAGATCGTTCTCTCTAGCGACCGGTTTCCCAAAGACATGCCGGACATAGAAGAACGGCTTCGATCGCGGTTCGAATGGGGATTGATTGCGGACTTGCAGCCCCCCGACGTCGAAACTCGTATCGCGATCTTGAGGAAGAAATCTGAGGATGAGGGTATCGCGCTGCCGGAAGATGTGATTCAGTTCCTCGCCGGCGCCATGAAGAGCAACATCCGTGAGCTGGAAGGCAGTTTAGTCAGGCTTGGCGCCTATGCCTCGTTAACGGGCCAGATCATTGCTCTGGACATGGCCAAGAACGTGCTTCGGGATCTCATCGGGGATAAGAAGAAAGTCGTTGCGATGGACGATATCCAGGAGGCTGTGTGCGCCCAGTTCCATGTCAAGATGAGCGAGTTGAAATCCCGCCGCCGCAGCAAGACGCTGGTGCATCCCAGGCAGATCGCGATGTACCTCTGCCGCGAACTGACCGATGCCTCTTACCCGGAAATCGGGCGCCAATTCGGAGGCAAGGATCACACAACGATCATTCACGCGTGCAGACAAGTTTCGAAGGCCAAAGAGGCCGATACGACG
>JAOUEB010000148.1 GCA_029858925.1 Nitrospira sp. | reverse complement strand
GCTTCACGTCCAACCACACTCGTGGATATGCCGGGAACGCTCGGGCTTTTGCTCGTAGGCGTCGCCGGTTTCTGGATGAATAAAAGTACCATTGAGGAGAACGCATCTGTCTTCCGGTAATGGTGCTAGAAGTCCCTTCCGGGGTTTCGGACGCTCGCGCCAATAGGAAACCCATGTTCCAGCGTGGATGACCTCGGGCAGCCCAGATAGGTATTCGCATGCGCTCGGATCGGTAATCTCCTTCGAGTACCAGAACTTCGTGAACGGTCCGAGTAAGGAACGCTCGCAAAACAGTCGATCGAACCTATCTCGGTAGAGATCTTCGGCCTCTACGATGAGTGGAGCGATGCGTTCCACCAGCATGCGATTGAAGCGCTCTCCGTTCTCTATACCTGTGAAGTACTGAGCACGATACCCGCTATTCCCATTGAGGAATTGATTGAGCAGCTGCGAGGACAGAGGGATATTTACCGACACTCGATAGTATCCCAGCTTGTCGCGGCATGGCTCTCGGTCCTCCGATAGGACTTGGAATTCGACCACCCTCTGTGTCAATTCGCCCGCCAGCTCTTGCTCAAACGCCAATGGATCGATTGGAGGCGTCTCGTGGCCCCAGACCTCTGGCTCGACGGACTGAAACAATCCGGACACCGTCTCCCCCATGAAACCTAACCATGCTTAGGCTGATCCGCATAAGAGCGGGATTCGCCCATTTCTATCCGCATAACATGCCAGCGAGTTTCATGAAAATACCGACATCACCATTGTCATTTCAATGACCTACGCCCTGTCGGCTATTTATCACGGGGTTTTATGCGGCTTATTGACGGCCTTCTGCATGAGGTGACCAGCCAGCATTTTGCTGCCCACCTCTCAGTCAGTCGTTCTGCACAAGACGTATCTTATTGAGGGGAAAACTTATAGGGCGAACCAGCCTGCACGGTCATGACCGCGCAGGCGTACACCGGCAGACTCCACTTAAAAGCGGAGCCATCTCTACTTCACGAGCATCCGTTCGTCGCGCCGCAGCTGACACACTTCAGGCAGGTGCCGTTGCGCACCATCGTGAACTGTTTGCATTCGGGGCAGGGATCGCCCTCATACCCCTTCACCTTGGCGCTTTGCACTTCGGTCATGGTGAGCGTTTCGCGCATGATTTCGACCTGCCGGGACACCCTGTGGTCTACGCCATGCCCGTTCCCCTTCCCGCCGTTCCGGCGGATCGGGAGATGCTCCGTAATGACCGACGACTTGGCCAGGGCATCCATGTCTGCTTCCTCGTCGAAGCATTCCGGGTCCATATGGTCCTTTTTCATCGAATCCATCCGCAGGTCTTCTTCTTTGACCTGCGCCAAGTCGTACCGGTCCAGATACGTGACCGCCAATTCTCGGAAAATATAATCGATGATGGAGGTGGACATTTTGATGCGGTCGTTCAACTTCACCGGCCCGTTGGGCTCGAATCTGGTAAAGACGAATGCTTCGACGAACTCCTCCAGCGGGACGCCATGTTGCAGGCCGAGAGAAATGGCGATCGCAAAGCAATTCATGAGACTGCGGAAGGCCGCTCCTTCCTTGTGCATATCCAGGAAGATTTCTCCGACCGTTCCATCCTCATATTCGCCGGTGCGGAGATACAGCTTATGGCCCCCGACGATCGCTTTCTGCGTATATCCGTTGCGCCTGCTCGGCAACGGCCGCCGTTTGGCGAGATAGCGAACGAGCACGCGCTCGGCGACCTTTTCCGCCATCGCGACGACATCGCTCACGGCCTCGACTGTCTTACCGCTGTCGGTTGACGCGCTCAACGGCTGGCTGAGTTTCGACCCGTCACGGTAGAGCGCCACCGCCTTGACCATGCTCTTCCAGGCAAACAAATACGCGGCCTTGACGTCTTCCAATGTGGCATCGGCCGGCATATTGATGGTCTTGCTGATTGCGCCGCTGACGAACGGCTGCGCCGCGGCCATCATGCGGATATGGGCATCGACGGCGATCGAGCGCTGTCCGATGCGGCCGCACCGGTTGGCGCAGTCGAACACCGGAAGATGCTCGGCCTTCAGATGCGGCGCCCCTTCTACCGTCATCGTGCCGCAGCAGAAATCGTTCGCGGCGGCGATTTCTTCCTGCGTAAAGCCAAGCGCCTTGAGCATGTTGAAGTTGGCTTCGCTCAATTGCGCTTGGGTGAACCCCAGTTTTTCCAAACAAAACGCTTCTCCGAACGTGAATTTGTTGAACACGAACTGGATTTCGAAAGCCTGGGCCAGATTGCCTTCCAATCGAGCCAGGGACGCATCATCGAAACCCTTGAGACGCAAGGATTCGTGATTGATGAACGGCGCATTCTTGAGCGTTTGCGCGCCGACGCAATAGCGCACGATGTCCTGGGCCTGTTCGTCCGTATATCCCAATGTCGACAAGGCTGCAGGAAGGCTTTGGTTGATGATTTTGAAGTAGCCGCCGCCGGCCAGCTTCTTGAACTTCACGAGCGCAAAATCCGGTTCGATGCCGGTGGTATCGCAATCCATGACCAGCCCGATCGTGCCGGTCGGAGCGATGACCGTCACCTGCGCATTACGATACCCGTACGCTGTCCCCAGCTCGAGCGCGTGATCCCACGCCCGCCTGGCGGCAATGAGCATATCGGGCGGGCAATGCTCCGGCTGAATTCCAGCCGGAACGATCGTGAGCCCTTCGTATTCTTCGCGATGCGCATTGTACGCTGCCCGGCGATGATTCCGGATCACCCGCAACATGTGATCACGGTTTTTCGCATAGCCCGGAAAGGGACACAGCTCGGCGGCCATTTCGGCGGACGCGCTGTATGACTCGCCGGTCATGATGGAGGTCACCGCGCTGCAGATCGCCAAGGCCTTGGGCGAATCGTAAGGAATCCCTTGGCGCATGAGGACCGTGCCCAAGTTGGCATAGCCCAAGCCGAGCGTGCGAAACTCGTAGCTTTTTTCGGCGATAGCCCGGCTCGGGAACGACGCCATCAATACGCTGATTTCCAATGCAATCGTCCACAACCGCACGGCGTGCCGGAAGTTCTCCAATTCAAATTGGCCGTCCGGCGTATAGAACGTGGCGAGGTTGAACGACGCCAGATTGCAGGCCGTGTCGTCCAAAAACATGTACTCCGAACAAGGATTCGACGCATTGATACGGCCGTCCTCAGGACAGGTGTGCCATTCATTGATCGTGGTGTCGTATTGGGTCCCAGGGTCGGCGCATATCCAGGCCGCCCACGCGATCCGATCCCAGAGGTCCCGGGCCTTGACGGTCTTGCAGACCTTGCCGTCGATACGGCGCTTCAATTGCCAGTCGCCGTCGGCCTCGAGCACGGAGAAAAATGCATTAGGGATTCTGACACTGTTGTTCGAGTTCTGCCCTGAAACGGTTTGATACGCCTTGCCGTCCCAATTGGTGTCATATTCGTGAAACATGAAATGCGTGAAGCCCTGCTGCGCGTAGGAAAACATCCGTTGAATGTAGGCTTCCGGCACCATGTCCCGCCGAGCCGACGCCAGGGCTTCCCGCAACACCGAATTCGTCTTGTGGTCGAGATCGAGCTTCAAGCAGCCCTCGTTGTCGACCATATGGCAGGCCTTCAGGACAGCGTTCAGACGCTGGGCGCAGATCTTTGATCCGGTAACCATCGCCGCAACCTTCTGCTCCTCCACGACTTTCCATTCGATGAACTCTTCGATATCGGGATGATCCAGGTCCAAGCAGACCATCTTGGCGGCGCGCCTGGTCGTTCCACCGGATTTGATGGCGCCGGCAGCCCGATCGCCGATCCTCAGGAAGGACATGAGGCCGGAAGATCTTCCTCCGCCGGAGAGTCCTTCCCCATCGCCACGCAGCCGTGAAAAGTTCGTGCCGGTCCCGGACCCGTACTTGAATAACCTCGCCTCACGAATCCAGAGATCCATGATCCCGTTTTCACTGACAAGATCGTCGTCAACCGATTGGATAAAACAGGCGTGCGGTTGAGGGTGTTCAAACGCATTCGACGCTTTGGCGACCTCGCGGGTCGTGGGATCGACGTAATAGTGTCCCTGCGCAGGTCCCGACAATCCGTAGGCATAATGCAGCCCCGTATTGAACCATTGCGGCGAGTTCGGAGCCGCCATCTGACGCGCGAGCATGTAACACATTTCATCGTTGAAGGCTTCAGAATCATCCGACGTCTTGAAATAGCCGTGCGACTTGCCCCAATGCGTCCAGCATCCGGCCATTCGCTCGAAAACCTGGCGGGCATCACGCTCCCCGCCGAGAACCGGTTTGCCGTCGGATCCCATCAGCGGCTGCCCATGCTGGTCCTGCTGAGGAACTCCGGCCTTCCGAAAGTACTTTTGAGCCAAAATATCGATGGCCAACTGGGACCATTGCTCAGGAACATCGATATTGTCGAGCTTGAATACGGTAGATCCATCCGGATTACGAATCTCGGATGACCGCTTCACGAATGTACAACCTTCATAGGGGCTCAGGCCTCGATGGGTGAATCTCCGTTCAATCCTCACAGTAGTTCTCCTTCCAGAGGCAGCATAGGGGCAATCAGTTTACTCATTTTGAGTGACGCGCATAAAAAACACCGGCAGCATCTGCCGCTAAAATAATCGTCTCCAATCGGTGCGGAACTACATATAGCTATGGACATATTTTGTCAACACTAAATGTTGTGGTCAAGCTGGGGAATGTGAGGAAAAGCTGTGGATAGCCGCGAAGCGTATCTCGGAGCCGAATTTCTCCCTATCGCCAGTGAGTTATCCCCAGAAATGGGTATCGAAATAGGCTCATGGATCGGCAGGTTTGTTCAGTCGTCATGGTCTAACCCGCATGATTCATGAGCACTTCTGCTGCAATCGCGGATTCGCTGCTGCGTTCTTCGTCGCTCGTATCTCGTGAAGCGTGAAGCGCAGAACGGAAAGTGCGTT
>JAOUEB010000147.1 GCA_029858925.1 Nitrospira sp. | reverse complement strand
GAGCATTCCCACGACCAGCAGCCCGCCCGCCAGAACTTTGGCCATCAGCCCGCCGAGCGGACCGAATGTTTCATTCGGGTCCTGTCGCACGACGGTAATCCACTGTTTTCCACCGATACTCCCAGGGGCAAGCCCATCAGTGAACCGCACCGGGGCGAAACCGATCAAGGCATCCTTGCTCCCGTGCGAATCATCGGCGGCAGCGGCCCATCCGGATTTCAGCGCGCCCAGCAGACTGCTCAATTCGGCATTCACTGAATGTGCTTCCGGCGCCAACACCGGGCACATCACAACGGCGCCGTCCGAGCTGAACAGCATGGCGTGGCCGGTCTCGCCTACCGACACGTCGGCGATGGACTGAAATACCGTATCGCGGCGAAGCAGGATCGTCACGGCGCCGATCACGGTCCGATGTTGGTCGTCCATGATCGGCGCCGCCACAACGATGACATGGGTCCCTAATGATGGATCGAATCCGACTTCACCCACGTAGGGCCGTAGGCTCGCCGCGTGCACCACCGCCTGCCACCAGGAGGCTTTGGCGTACGCATACTCGACCTGAGGAATGGAACTGACGACCAACGCGCCTTGCCCATCCGTCACCAGAATGCCGACGTAATCCCCCTTCCGAATCTCATGCCATCGAATCAGGAAATTGGTGACGATCCGGTTCACAAACAGCGGAAACTCGCTCCGTTTATCCCGCTGTCCCCAACGCTGCTGCCAATCGTCGATGATGTCTCGAATGGCCTGTGGATCTTTGCCTTCATACGTACGATTGGCCTCCGACACGGCGGTGCGCAGGAAGGGCATAGTCGCCAGCTGTTGGGCTTCGTTCATGCCGCGCGTGACATGTATATCAATGCGGCGGGCGGCCTCGACGGCCGCTTCCTTGAAGTTCGCTCCGGCCGTCTCACGCAACGCGCGGCATTCTTCGATGTAGATCAAGACCAGGAGAAGCGTCAGTGGCAGGAGGCCGACCATCACGATCGCCGCGATGATCTTGCGCTGGAGGCTGTGGAACCGGCTCCAGAGTGCCATGATTACACCAGGGTGATACGTGAACCTACGTCTGTGCCGAAGAGTGCTGAGCGCTGAATTTTGACTTCACAGCAAGACTCAACACTCTGCGCCGACGAGATTCGAGCGATGCTAGACTCGCGAAGTCCGCTTCGCCGAAGGTGCGAGGTGAGCCGGCGAAGCGAGCGTCGCGGAATGAATGCTATGTCACCATCCATCTAGCCGCGACTCAAGAGCCTGCCTGACCTTCCCGGCCACAGCATCAACAGTGGGCTGGCGACAAAAACGGATGAATACGTCCCAAAGATGACGCCGCCAAGCAGCGCCAGGGAAAAATCGTGGAGCACATCCCCGCCGACCAGCGTCAGGGGAATGAGCACGAGCACGACCGTCAAGCTGGTCACGATGGTGCGGCTCAATACCTGGTTGACCGCCGTATTGATCGTCGCCTCTTCGGTCTCGCGCCGGCGTGTCTTCAAATTTTCCCTGATCCGGTCGAACACGATGACGGTGTCGGTCAGCGAATATCCCGCCAGCGTCAAGAGCGCCGTCACGATCAACACCGTAATCTCCTT
The DNA here is from genome assembly GCA_029858925.1 of Nitrospira sp. Lineage (GTDB taxonomy): Bacteria > Nitrospirota > Nitrospiria > Nitrospirales > Nitrospiraceae > Nitrospira_D. Next base: position 3,354 of record JAOUEB010000147.1, on the reverse strand, counting down.
GTCCAGCGCATAGAACGCGCCGAGGACGGCCAACACGTCATGGAAGGTCGCCAATGCCGCCGCAACCCCGAACCGAAGCTCGAACCGCGCCGCGACATACAGAATAATGCCGATGAATGAAATGACGATGGCAATGAGGGCGTCCTCCTGGAGCTTCTTGCCGATCGTGGGGCCGATCTCCGTACTGGAATCCACGACAAACCCGTTCGAGGAAAACTTGGTTTTGAACACATCTATGACGGTTTCGGCTGTTTTCTCTTCGATGGTCGTCGAGGTCTTGACACGGATGAGCAGCTTGTTGTCCTGCCCAAATTCTTGCAACTCGGCGTTCCCGAGCCCGCTGGATTCCAAGATCTTTCTCGCCTCATCGATTTTGATCGGCTGCTCGAACTTCAGCTGCACCGCCGTCCCGCCGGAGAAGTCGATGCCGAGATTGGCCGCCCCCCGCGCAATCTGAACCACGGCAATCAACCCGAGGAGCACCATGACGCTGGAAAAGGCGAAGGCGATCTTGCGTTTGCCCATGAAATCGATGTTGGTCTTTCCAAGAATCTCTAACATGCTGACTCCCTTTTCTGAACTGTCGGCTATCGGCTATCAGCCATCAGCGTCGTTCTAAATGCTCAACGTCTCCACCTTGGTCCGCTGATTCAGCAGATCGAAAATCACTTTGGTTCCGACCAGCGCGGTAAACAGGTTGATCGCAATGCCCAGACACAACGTCACGGCAAATCCTTTGATCGGTCCTGTCCCAAATAAGAAGAGGGCGACCCCGGTGATCAACGTCGTCACGTGTGAATCGACGATCGTGAGCAGGGCCTTGTCGTAGCCGGCGTCGATCGCGGACCGCACGGCCTTCCCTCCCCTCAGCTCTTCACGGATACGTTCGAAAATCAGCACGTTCGAGTCGACGCCCATCCCGATCGTGAGCACGATTCCGGCGATGCCCGGCAACGTCAGCGTCGCAGTCAACGCCGATAACGCGCCCATGAGGCACACCAGGTTGAGGACCAGCGCACAATTGGCAATCACGCCGGACAGGCGATAATACACCACCATGAACATCACAACCATGGCGCCCGCAATGATCGTCGCTTTGACGCCGGCGTCGATCGAGTCCTGTCCGAGCGACGGGCCGACCGTGAGGTCTTGCACGATCTTGAGCGGCGCCGGCAGCGCGCCGGCCCGCAGCACGATCGCCAGATCGTTGGCTTCCTGCGTTGAGAACGTACCGGTAATCTGCGCCCTGCCTCCGGAAATACGCTCTTGGATGACCGGCGCAGAATAGATCGTGTTGTCGAGCACCACCGCCATGCGCTTCTTGACGTTGTCGGCCGTGATCCGCTCAAACTCTTGCCCGCCCTTGGCGTCGAAGGTGATGGAGACATAGGGATCGTTGAATTGTCCGATCGAGACCCGCGCATCGCTGAGCACGTCGCCGGTGAGCATGACCCGTTTCTTCACCACATACGGGATGCGATATTCGCGGCCGGTCTCCTTCTCGATCGACCGCTCGAACAGGATCTGGTCTCCTTCGGGCAGTTGGCTCTCGAACTGGCTGACGATCTCCGCTTCCTTGTCTCTCGGAATACGGGCGGGCAACTCCAGCCTCATCTGATTGTCTTCGTCCAGCATTTTGAACTCGAGCAGCGCGGTTTCCTTGATCAAATCCTTGGCGCGCTTCGGGTCCTTGACGCCGGGCAACTGCACGACGATTTGCTTCAATCCCTGCCGCTGCACGACTGGCTCCGCCACGCCGAACTGGTCGATGCGGTTCCGGATCGTCTCCAACGCTTGATTGATCGTCGAGTCCTTGATGCGCGCGGTCTCAGTGTCGCGGAGTTCCCAGACCAACGTGCCGGATGTTCCACCAGTATCCTTTTCCGTAAAGGTCGGGTAGTCGTCGAGCAGTTTCTGGATCTCAGCCTTGAGATCGACATTCTGGAATTGAATCGTGATCTGCGTGAGCGCCGTGCGCTTCACCGACTCGACGGGAATCTTTTTGTCGACCAACAGATCTTGGAGCGACGTCACGGATCGGTCCACCGCGATCTCTACCGCGCGATCCTCGTCCACCTCCATGACCATGTGGATGCCGCCCTGCAAGTCCAACCCCAGGGCGATCCCCTTGTTCGGCAGGACCGCCTTGGCCCACACAGGCAACGCCTGATACACCGGCTGGTAGGTCGGCAAAAAGGACACCAGCGATGCCACGATGACCAGCCCCAACAACCACAACCGCCCCGCCACCTTCTTCATGTCGTTTCCAACCCCTTTGTCCCGTTCGGATTACGCATCCTTGTCTTTGTCCTTGTCCTTGTCCTCATCCTCTCCACGCACCCGCGCGATATTTTCGCGCTGCATTTTGATCTTGGTATTGTCGGCGATTTGAAGCGTGACGGTCTCCTTCCCCAGATTGGTGACCGTTCCCCAGATGCCGGACGTCGTCACGATCTTGTCGCCCTTTTTCACGGCCTCCAATAAGGCCTTTTGTTCTTTCTGCTTCTTCTGTTGCGGCCGAATCAGCAGAAAATAGAAAATGACGAAAATCAATACGAACGGCACGAACGACAGCAGGCTGCTCGTGCCTGCGCTGCCTCCGCCCGTCCCCTCAGCCCACGCAATAGATTCCATTAGCATTGAACGGTTCCCCTCTTCGTTAGCAGAATGTCGAAAAAGTCCGCCAGCTTTGTTCCCTGCCTTCGCCGAAGCGCTTCGCGCAGGCAGGTCGCGTCGCCCAGAGGGTCAACGTACCGAAGCGTGCGCCTCGCCTCTTCGCTCGCTACGGCCTCGCTGGACGGCCCTTTTGATCATCCTGCGGAGCATCAATCGTTGCAACCACTTGCCTCTCTTGCGGATAACCATGTCCCACATAGCTGTTCAATCGCCTGTTAGATATCTTGCGGCATACGCCGCGCCGTACCGGCTTCGCGATCGGTCGAAACCACGACTTCCGGCGGTTCCTGCGCTTGACTGCGATAAAACGCGTCTCGAAATTCCAAGAAGGCGTCTTGCGCGATGGCCGTCCGCAGCCGGCGCATGAAATCCGAAAAGTACCAGAGATTGTGAATCGTATTCAGCCGCGCCCCCAGCATTTCTTTGACGGTAAACAGATGGTGCAGATAGGCCCGCGAATATCGGGCGCAGACCGGACATCCGCAGTCTGGATCGATAGGCCGTTCATCGCGGACGTACTGCGCCTGTTTGATGACGACCCGCCCGCCCGTGGTAAACAAGGAACCGGTCCGGCCATGCCGCGACGGCACGACGCAGTCGAACAGATCGATGCCACGCGACACGCCCTCGATCAAATCTTCCGGATGCCCGACCCCCATGAGATACCGAGGCTTGTCT
>JAOUEB010000146.1 GCA_029858925.1 Nitrospira sp. | reverse complement strand
CGGTATTGAGAAGTAGTGACGTTTCAATAAGATAACGGCGCAAAATCGCCTGCTCGATGCGGGATCGCCCGCGATCCGGGGCAGGAAAGCGCAACACGAACTGCATCTTGCCGGCTTCCAACAGTTGAATGGTGATGCGCGGTTCTGGCGACGGCGCTTCAAGCAGGTTGGTTTGCTCCAGTAATTTCATCTGGCGCGCCGCTTCTTCCATGAACGGCGCACATTCGGCCCTGGCCGCCTTCAACAGGGTTTGCTCGGTCTGCTGCCAATTGTCATCGGTCTTAATGGGAATCACCAGCGTGTACAAGCCATACTCTTGCCCGGGGTTTTCCTTGAGCAGCGCATTCGAGAATAGCAGGCTGTTTGGGAAGATGATCACGCGACCGGTATACAAGTGGGCCGATTGGCCGGGCCCGATTTCCAGCAACTTCGTCGCAAAGATGTCGTGATCCAGGACGATTCCACGGTGGCCGGCGATTTGTATCCGATCGCCGACGGCATAGACTTTCCCGCCGACCCGTAACGCGGCTCCGCTCCAGCACAGAATGAGTTCCTTTGTCGCCAGGACCAGCGCCGCCGCCAATGCAACCAGTGACACGGTAAAGGCCTGCAGTTCGTGCGCCCAGATGCTGACAAGACCGATGAGAAATGCGAATACAATGGAGTTTCTGGTCGTGACGACCCATCGCCGCTTCGCTTCCATCGAAAGCGTCGGGTTTCTGGAGATCCATCGCACCACCAACGCCCGTGTGGCCATGAGGGCGAAGAGGAGGAGGAGCGACTTGAGGACGTCGAGCGCTACCGAACTGTCGATATTCAACCAGCCAGCCTGCATGCCATCCTTGCTTGAGCAATGAGTCTGATGTGACGGCGATCGCCAAACCGTCCGACGATCAGGATATGATACGAAGCGTACGCTACACCGGACAAGCTCCCAGCGCAACTCTGTGCGCACAATATGCGGGATGCGTTTCCAGATTCCGGATCGACCTGAATGACGAGGGCTGGATTTGTCTATCAGGTTTTCGGTACCTTGAGAGGCCCGTAAGGGTCTTTCAGATCGCGATTATCGTAGAAATCTATCTGGCATAGATATGAATGCTCGGCGAACAATCTGCGCGGTGCTCACTGGCACTTTTCTGGGATGCGCGTTTCTCCCGCATCTCGTCCTAGCGGGAGATGGCCGACAGGCCGGACACGGATTGGTGTCGGCACGCTCAATGAGAATGGCAAAGGCCGATCAGTTCGCCGCTCCACATAAGCCGCATGAATTACATGTGCTCGATGGAGAGTCCAAAGCCGGCGACAAGGCTAAGCCGGCAGCCAACGGCGGTGCGGCTCATAACCCAGGCCCATCGTCTCACCTCCCTCGCGAAATAAACGGAAAGGATGGCGCGCCGATGGTATTGGTGCCTGCCGGAGAATTCACGATGGGGAGCGACAAGGGCGATGAAGATGAGTTTCCCATCCATCGTGTCAATCTGAATGCCTTCTACATTGACAAGTTCGAAGTGACCAATGGACGATTTGCCAAGTTTGTCGATACGATTCAGAGCGAACCTCCATGGGGTTTTGCAGACAAGGACATGCCTGTGATCGATGCCGACCGGCCGGTGCGCTGGGTCAGTTGGATGGATGCGACGGGCTATTGCCTCTGGGCCGGCAAGCGGCTCCCGACGGAGGCGGAATGGGAAAAGGCGGCCCGCGGGACCGATGCACGGATCTATCCATGGGGAAACGATCAGCCGACTCCGGTCCATGCGGTCTATGGATTGAAGGAAGGGGGGGAAGAGACAATCTCAGAAATCGGCGCGCGCGACAAGGGACAGAGCCCCTACGGCGCGCACGATTTGGCCGGCAATCTGTACGAATGGGTCATGGATTGGTATGGGGAAGACTATTACATGAACTTTGCGGCCAATCCGGCGGTCAATCCGCGAGGTCCCATTGAGGGCACGGCCAAGGTGCAACGCGGCGGATCGTATATTAATCAACCGTATCGGCTGCGGTCGTCCTTTCGCACGAAAGGCGAGCCGGCTGAGCAAGACCAGAACGTCGGCTTCCGTTGCGCGCAAGATGTTCCCAAGTTGCACTAGCCCGCCCCTGTTGTCATCTCGTTCACGATCGGCCGACTCGGCGAGAAACCGCACACGATCCAGCGTAGGAGGAGATAGACGATGAAGCGGTATCGAATCCCACAGGGCTCGAAGGTGCAGTTGGACAAGATGGATCCGGATGATACCGGTGACTATAAGAAGACCGACCGAGGGAAAGAGCAGGTCAAGGCGATTACGTCGGAGTTGACCGGACGGCTGGGCGAACTTCAGGAACGGCTCTACGCCAATGGGGAACGCTCGGTACTTGTCGTGCTCCAGGGGATGGACACCAGCGGGAAAGACGGAACGATCAGAAGCGTGATGTCCGGTGTCAATCCGCAAGGGTGTAGGGTTGCTTCGTTTAAGGCTCCCTCAGACCGTGAACGTGCCCACGATTTTCTCTGGCGCGTGCATCATGAGGCTCCGCCGAAAGGACACATTGGGATTTTCAATCGGTCTCACTACGAGGATGTCCTCATTACCCGTGTGCATGGGTGGGTGTCGGAGAGAGCGGCGATGCAGCGATTCAAACGGATTAAAGAGTTCGAGGAGTTGCTGTACGAAAACGGAACGACCATTCTCAAGTTTTTTCTCCATATTTCAAAAGATGAACAGAAGGAGCGGCTCGAAGAGCGGATTCGCGACCCTGAGAAACGGTGGAAGTTCAATGAGGGCGATGTGGAAGAGCGCAAACGCTGGGCGGACTACATGCGTGCCTTTGAAGCGATGTTGGGTGCCACGAGCACGAGTCATGCGCCCTGGTATGTCGTGCCAGCCAATCGAAAGTGGTATCGCAATCTTGTGGTGGCGACGACGATTGTCGAAGCGATGAATGATTTAAAGCTGAAGCGGCCGCCTGAACCAAAAGGCGTGGATTTCAACAAGCTTCGAATCGTGTAATAGCTAGCCGGTTGGTGGGCAAGGAAGATAATGGTAATGGCTGCTGGAAGGCCTGGTGTTGGTTGGCATGCGTTATGCTTTTTGGCATCTGCGGGAAAAGTTATGAAACCCATTGACACATCTTTCTAATAGGCGTACGAGGACAACTGCGGCCTATAGTTTTTTGATGAACGAGAGATCGGACAGACCGCGCGGCTGTCATCCAGGTCTCTCGGCTACTTCGCACAGAGAGGAGGGTTGAGATGGAAGACTCGACGCCACCTGGTCTCTCAGGCCCGCCGATGCAGGGGCGGGTTTCTCGTCGGTCGTGCTAGCTGGTTCCTCACTGGCTGTGCCTATCGGCACCTCAGACCAACCGGATATGAGCCTGTAGAAGTGGGGAAAGCTCGGCTTTGGCATGAGGAGCCCCAGCTCCTGGGATTGACGAAGTCTCCCACGATTGGGAACGTGCATCACCGGCATCGTACGGGTCTAGCGGGCCGCGACAATTGATCATCCACTACGGCGTCCTAAGCGCTATCCACGGGCGGCCTCTCACCTGAGTGTAAGGCCGCCCGTGGTGTATATAGCCCGCATGACTCATGTACAGTTACTGCGATAACTGCAGAGATGGCGGGGGTTTCTTTTGCCGAATGACTGCCCTACCATAGCTACGTGGCGGTGAAACAATCCAAGAAAGTGTCGTTGCCCAAGGGTGTCAGGCGGCGCCGGAAACCGACCGGTGTCTCAACCGGTTTGGCCGCGGCGGAGTTGCAAGCCGCGGCGCCGCCCGGTGAAGTCGCGGATCTGCATCACGCGATCGAAGATGACGGGGGAAAACCCCTGGCGGTCTACCGTGAGCCGTATGGCGGACGCTGGCTGATACTGGCGGCCTTGCCGATCGAATTGGTCGAACCAACGCCTTATCAACGGAATCTGTCCGACACCCATGTCAGAAAATTGGAAGCGGTGATCGGCAAGATCGGCCGGTTTCTCGATCCAATTATCGCCGTGCGGCTGCCAAGGCCGGACCATGCGGTGCGGTACTGGACTCCGAACGGCAACCATCGCCTGTCAGCGATGAAGACGTTGGGCGCCAGGAGCATCATTTCGATTGTGGTGCCGGAAGCATCGGCCGCCTATCAGATTCTCGCGATGAACACTGAAAAGGCGCACAATCTGCGGGAAAAGTCGCTGGAAGTCATTCGGATGTACAAGGAACTGGCGCGGCTCGACGACGCGAGTGAAGACACCTATGCGTTGGAATTCGAGGAACCGGCATTCATCACGCTGGGCCTGTGTTATGAGGAGCGGCCCCGGTTCAGCGGCGGGGCCTACCATCCGGTATTGAAGCGGGTGGAAGAGTTCTTGAAACAGCCGCTGAGTGTTGCGATGAGCACCCGGCAGCAGCGCGCCAAGACCGTCCTCGAGCTGGATGATCTCATCGTCAAACAAGTCGAGGCCTTGAAAGCAAAAGGCCTGACCAGCCCCTATCTCAAGAGTTTCGTCGTCGCCCGCGTGAATCCTCTCCGGTTCCGTCCAAAAGATGCCCTGCCGTTGTCATTCGATGAAGCGCTTGACCGCATGACCCAGGCCGCGCAGAAATTCAATCCCGACAAGATCAAGATGGATGATCTGGCCAAATCGGGAGGGGCTGCGGACGAGATGGATTAGCGCCTCTCAAGCCATCCGCTCGTGCTGTCCTCGTCAAGCACATGGTCCCCACAACCTGCTAGACAGTCTTACGTAAGATCGCTACACTTGGGCCCTTCTTGTTCCTGTGTTGTGTCACGGAAGTCGGTGTGATGAGCGACATTTTCATCAGCTACGCCAGTGAAGATAAGGGCCGAGTACAGGCTCTGGCGCGCGCATTAGAGCGGAAGGGGTGGTCAGTCTGGTGGGATCGCCGCATTCCTGCTGGCAAGTCGTTCGACGAGGTCATTCACGAGGCCCTGAAAAACGCCAGGTCCGTGGTC
>JAOUEB010000145.1 GCA_029858925.1 Nitrospira sp. | reverse complement strand
GCCCAAGAACGGATAGGCGCGCAGCTTGCCCTGCTGCTTGATGCGGATTTGCCGCGCAATGCCTTCGCAACACCAGAGATCGGGACGATTGCTGTCTTGCAACTCGACACGCAGCTCCCCGGTTTCGGCGTTATGGCCTTTCAACTCACCCTTCACCAGCATGAGCCATTCTTCGATCTGCTCGATCGAGACGGCGCCTGCCGGCCGGCTGCCGAGGAGTGATTCAAAGTCGTCTTTGAAGATGGAGATCGTAGGCATAGTATGGCTAGAAAATCCCTCGGGTCGTGCGTATCAATTCCAAACTCTCCGTAAATAGCTCACGGATGTCGTGAATGCCCAGCGCGACCATGGCCATGCGGTCGAGCCCAAGCCCCCAGGCAATGACGGGCACGGTCACACCCAGCGGCAGCGTGACTTCCCGGCGAAACAGGCCGGCGCCGCCGAGCTCCATCCACCCCAGGCGCGGATGGCGCACGTGCATTTCAACCGACGGCTCTGTGAACGGGAAGTAGGCCGGCAAAAACTTGACCTCTTTGGCTTGCGCGACTTCGCGGGCGAACAGGTTCAATAGTCCCAACAAGGTCCTGAAATTGATGTCTTCGCCCAGCACGATCCCTTCAACCTGGAAAAAATCCGTGGCGTGGGTCGCATCGACCTGGTCGTAGCGAAAACACCGCGCGATCGAAAAGTACTTGCCCGGCACCGCCGGAGCCGCGGCAAGGGTTCGCGCCGAGACTGCCGTTCCCTGGCTTCGCAACACCAACCGTTTTGCCCGCTCACCGTCGAACGCGTAGCGCCATCCGGTGGAGCCGGTCGCGCCGCCGTTCTCATGCGCTGCGGTCACACGCGATAGAAACGGTTCTGCGATCTGAGCGGCATGCGTCGGGTCTTTGACAAAGTAGACGTCGTGAATGTCACGCGCCGGATGGAACTGCGGCATGAAGAGCGCATCCATGTTCCAGAACTCGGTTTCGACGAGTGAGCCTCGCATTTCCTGGAAACCCATGCTGACCAGTTTGGTTTTTACCGTATCCAGAAACTCGCGGTAGGGATGTTTCTTGCCGATCCCGACGCGCGGCGCCCGTAGGCTGATGGTGTATTTCCGAAAACGCTTCTGGCGCCAACTGCCGTCCTTGAGCAATTCCGGGCTCAACTGTGAGACCTCTTCGACCGTCGATTGGGTGGCCACATGATCAACTGCCGCGACGCCCCCCGGCGACAGCACGTACCACCGTGCCACACGATCCTCGACCCGGAAGGGCTCCTTCGCACTGCCTCGCCTCACCGCATGATCTTGAATGAGCCGGCGAGACGGCTCCGGGAAACTTTCCACCTCGCAGGGAGCCTCGTGCAGCTGCTGCAGAATCGCGCGTATGGCTTCGGCCGACGGGCTTGGACGTCCGGTGGATTCGAGACAACCGCCCTGCACGATCAAGAGCGCGCCTTCTTTCTTCAGCCGGCCGACCGCTTTGCTGACATCGGCAGGGTCAAGGCCTTCTTTGGCATGGAGATCAGGAATGGTCAGCCGTCTCCCTGTGCCCGATGCCTCCCGCGCCGCAGATAAGATGCGCTCGATCGGTGAATACCGTTCAAAATAGTTTTCACCCAGAGGCGTCAGCGAGGCGACCGGCGTAATCGTTTCAGATTTGACGACAAGCAACTGTTTGGCCAGCAGCCATTCGATCGCCATGCTGAGCTGGGAAGGGTCGAGCGCCGTCGTGACGGCCAGCTGTTCCGTGGTGAGCACCGTCCCTGACGGGTCCGCCCCAAAGGCAGTGAGCACTTTGATTTCGAGGGGGTGCAGATTGTCGAACGAGGATATTGTATCCACCCGAAGCCTATCGATGCACAGGAGTCCGCTGCCCCGCCGTGCGCAGCCCGGCGATGTTCGCGGTGTAGTCCGAACTGGAGAAGATGGCAGACCCGGCGACCAGAACATCGGCGCCGGCCTCCAGCACTTGGGCCGCATTCTCGGCCTTCACCCCGCCGTCCACTTCCAATAACGCGTGGCTGCCGATCCGATCAAGCATCTGCCGCACCGCTTTCACTTTGGCCAAACAGGAGGCAATGAATTTCTGCCCGCCGAATCCAGGGTTGACCGACATGATCAGCACCAGATCAACTTCGGCAAGAATCTCTTGAAGTGAATGGACCGGCGTCGCGGGATTGAGCGTCACCCCGGCTTTCACGCCAAGTTCTTTGATGGACTGGATGGTTCTGTGCAGGTGAGGACAAGCCTCCACGTGCACAGTCAAATAATCCGCGCCGGCCCGGGCAAATTCTGGAATAAACGCATCGGCGTTTGTGATCATTAAATGGACATCGAGCGGGAGTTTCGTCACTTTTCTCACCGCTTCCACGATCGGCGGCCCGACCGTAAGATTCGGCACAAAATGCCCGTCCATCACGTCGATATGCAGCAGATCCGCGCCGGCCCGTTCGACCGCGGCAACTTCGTCAGCCAGCCGCGCGAAATCCGCGGAGAGAATAGAGGGGGCGATCTGGATCGGTCTGGCCATCAGGAAATCTTTTTCAATCGAGCGGCATAGAAACCATCCATCCCAAACCGATTGCCCATGGTCGAGAGGGCGCCTTGAGCCGTCACGAAAGGGACCGCGGTCGGAGGAAGCCACGGCGCGACGGATTCGCGCATCCAACCGGGGTGAGCGCGGCAAAACTGCTCAATCACGTCTTCGGTTTCTTCCCGCTCTGTCGAACACGTACTATAGACCAGCACCCCGCCGGGCCGCAAGACAGCCGCCGCTGCTTCGAGGATCTTCTTCTGAAGATTGTGATGCCGAGCGAACATCGCCTGGTGTTTGGTCCACTTGGCTTCGGGATGGCGGCGCAACACGCCAAGCCCACTGCAAGGCGCATCGAGGAGAATCCGATCGACTGATCCGCCCTGCGCCGCAGTGGGCCGGCTCGCATGACCGTCGCGCTTGCCGAGGACATGCAACGTATCCAGAGGCCTTTGCGCATCACCAATCGTCGGCACGACGATGCTGACTCCCAGGCGGCGACAATTGTCTTGCAAGCGATCGAGGCGGGACTGTTGCCGGTCCATCGCGAGAATATGACCCTGATTCCTCATCAGCTCAGCAAGATGCGTAGTTTTGCCTCCCGGTGCTGCACAGGCATCGAGAATCTGTTCGCCAGGCTGCGGATCAAGGAGCGGTGGAATCAGCTGGGCTGCTTCATCTTCGACGTAAAAGTCGCCATCCTCAAACCCAGGGAGAGAGGCCACCGACTGCCCTTTATCAAGCACGACCCCGACAGGGCTGACGGTTGTGGGACGCGCCGAAATCCCTTCCCGCCGGAACCGATCGAGAAAGGCTTCTCTCGTCAGTCGAAGGCGATTCACACGGAGGGTGACGGCGGGAATGCACCCGGCGGAACGGCAGGCTGATTCGGCCTGATCGTACCCCAGCCGATCGATCCACCGCTGGCAAAGCCACAAAGGGATCGCATGGCGGACGGATAAGGCCAAGCTGGGATGAGTCATGGGATCCGGCAGCGCCGGCTCAGGCGCACGAATGAGATTGCGCAGCACTGCATTGACGAGGCCGCTCCAATCCCGGCTCAATTTCTTCGTATAGGATTTGGCGAGACGGACGGATTCGTCCACCGCCGCCGAGGCGGGGATGCGATCCATGAAGAGAATTTGATAGGCTCCGAGGCGCAACAGCATTTGGACCACAGCCGGAAGCCGTGGAAGGGGTTTCTGAAGAACTGGCGCTAGCCGCCAATCGATGAACTCCAGTCGTCTCAACACACCATAGGCCAGTTCCATTGCCAGGCCACGATCCCGAGAGTCCAACCTGAACTCCGCAGCGCTCCGCTCCATCTCCTCATCAAGCGCCTTGTCTTGCGATTGGCAGGCCAGCAGCACGGCCAGAGCGGCCGCCCGCGCGGGTGATGGAACATCAGTAGAAGACCGCCCGGATGGCATCGCAACAGACCCTTCAGAACATGAGGGATGTTTCGGGTTTCGAGTTTCCAGTTTCGAGCATGCGGATTTTATATCCTGACAACAGGCAACATGACACTCGCAACCCGCAACTCAACTCCCAGCACAGCGAGTCGACTGCGTCTCGGCCCGCAGAGACGGACAATTGCAGCAGAAATGCTCATGGGTCATGCGGCTAGAGTCAGCGAGCGGCGGCGCCTACCGTTCTGCCGGGAAGGACTCGATGTCCGGCGAGAAACTGCCCGATGGGCATGCGCTTGGAATTGGCCGTCTGGATTTCGAGGATGTTCAACGTGCCGTGGCCGGTCGCCACGCTCAGCAACTGTTTGGTGACTCCGACGATCGTACCAGGCACGTCGCCTGCCGGTTCGTTCACGGCAACCGCATTCCAAATATTCCAACGCTCCTGGCCATGAAAGGTGTACGCGCCGGGCCAGGGCGACAAGCCCCGAATACGATTGGCCAGCGTCTGCGCGCTCATGCCCCAGTCGAGCAGCCCATCCTCTTTTTTGAGCAACGGCGCCATCGTGGCCTGCGCATGATCTTGTTCGCGCGCAGTGAGGGTGCCGGCTTTGAGCCGCGCAATCGTCTCGGCCAGCAACCGGCCGCCAAGCTCCGCCAAACGAGGCGCCAATGATCCCGCCGTATCCTCAGGCAGAATCGGAAGCCGCGCTTGCAGCAACATCGGACCGGTGTCCATACCCTCATCCATCAGCATCGTGGTGATGCCGGTTTCCGTTTCCCCGTTGATCACCGCCCATTGAACGGGGGCTGCGCCTCGATATTTCGGCAGCAATGACCCATGCACATTCACACATCCCCTTGGTGGAAGGTTCAAGATCGGTCCGTGCAGAATACGACCGAACGCCGTCACGGCAATCAGATCCGGCTTCCAGGCGGCCAGCGCCTCAAGAAAGTCTGGAGTCCTGATCTTGAGCGGCTGGAGAAGGGGAATGCTCTTGCGTTGGGCGATGAGCTTGATCGGGGGAGGCGTCAATTCCTGCCCACGGCCTTTCGGACGATCCGGCTGAGT